>JBPCSU010000017.1:0-8622 GCA_051006815.1 Limnohabitans sp. | reverse complement strand
AGATGTTGGCGCCTGAACAGAAGATGCGGTCTTTCAAGCTGGTGACCACCACGCTCTTGACTTCGGGATGCTCGAAGCGAATGCGGTTGACCGCATCATGCAACTCGATGTCCACACCGAGGTCATAGCTGTTGAGTTTGAGCTTGTAGCCAGGGCGAATGCCGGCGTCTTCGTTGATGTTGAGTTGCAAGGTGGCAACTTCACCTTCGTACTTGACGGACCAATGTTTGTATTGGCTGGGATCGATTTGGTAATTGACGGTGGTCGGTTGGCTCATGTGTCTGTCTCCAAGGTAGGTGAGGCGAATTTGCCGGTGAATTGGGTGAGGTTCGCGGACCTCGTGGCTGCAGTATATTGCATGCAGCATGCAGAAAAGTGCATTTTTACAAAAATCAGGGAAAGCCCTTAGAAAAATGCCGCTCCAAACGCAGGCGGTCGACACGCACCCTATTGCGACAGCTTGAGCACCGAGCGCAGACGCGCCCGCAACGCCTGAAAGGTTTCCTCTTCTGGCTGGGCGCTGGTATCAAAGGTCATGTCGGCTTTGGCGTAGAACGGCGCGCGGCCTTCCAGAATCATCTTCAAGTCTTCAATCGCCTCGGCACTGCCCGCCATGGGGCGCATGTCGCCTTGCGCGGCCACGCGGCCCAAGTGATCTTCCGGCTTGGCTTGCAGCCACACGGTGTAGCAGTGCGACAGCATTTCATTCAAGGTGGCCGAGTCCGACACCAAGCCACCGGGCGTGGCAATCACCACCTCGGGATAAATTTGAATTGCCTCCTCCAGCGCGCGGCGCTCGTAACGGCGGTAGGCGTTGGTGCCATACAGGTTGTGAATCTCTGAGATGCTGCAACCCGCAAATTTCTCAATCTCGCGGCTGAGTTCAATGAAGGCATAGCCCAAGTCTTTGGCCAAACGTTGACCCAGCGTGGTTTTGCCGGCACCGCGCAAGCCAATCAAGGCAATGCGGTTGGTGCGTTCGGCTTCATGTGTCGAGCCAAACATCACGGCAATTTGCTCGCGCACACGGCGCAAATCGGCTTCGCTGCGTTGGCTCAGCATCTCGCGCAACAGCAACCATTCGGGCGAGGTGGTGGTGACGTCGCCAATCAACTCGGCCAAGGTGCATTGCAACGCGCCCGCCACTTGCAAGAGCACCAAGATAGAGGCATTGCCCTCGCCGTATTCCAAATTGGCCAGGTGCCGCTCCGACACATCGGCCGCCACGGCCACGGCTTTGCGCGTCAAACCACGGCGGGCGCGCAGGGCACGCACCCGCTCGCCCAAGGCGATCAAGAAAGGATTCTTCGCTTCAACGACGTCAGCCATGTCTCGCTTTCAACAGTCAAACCATGCCTAGGACTAACCCTAAAACATGCAATATAGTGCTAGACGTGCGGTTTATCGCATGTTAGTCTTCGTACACGCATAATAATTCATGTTGACGACGATGACAAGCCAATCACACGACACCCCCGAGCAGGCACAAGCCCGTTTCAAAGACCGCCTTGCCGCAGTCACCGCCCAAATTCACAACCGCCCACTCGACGCCACCTTGGATGATTGGCTCAACGCCCACCTCGGCGTGGACACCCCCACCTACCGCGACCTGAAAGCCTCCTGCGAAGAGGGCGTGGCCCAAGGCTGGCTGTGCAAATACGAAGGCGGTGGCTTGCGCTACGGCCGCATCTTCAAGCCCTCTGACGACCTGCATGGGTTCTCGGTCGACGTGGTCGACATGGAAAACGTGGCCGGCCCCCACCATGTGCATCCCCAAGGCGAGATCGACCTGATCATGCCCATCGACGGGCCTGCCCAATTCGACGGCCGCCCTGCTGGCTGGCTGGTCTGCCCTCCGGGGAGCGCACACCGCCCCACCGTCCGCCAAGGCCGTGCCTTGGTGTTGTACCTGTTGCCCAAGGGCGAAATTGAATTCACCAAATAAAGAAAGCTCCCATGACTGAACTTCTCTCTAACTACGTCGGCGGCCAATGGCAAGCGGGCAAAGGTGCAGGCACAGCCTTGCACGACCCCGTGCTGGGCACCGAGCTCGTGCGCGTGGATGCCACGGGTCTCGACTTGGCCGCCGCATTTGCCTTTGCACGCCACCACGGCGGCCATGCCTTGCGCGCCCTCACCTATGCGCAACGTGCGGCCATGTTGGCAGCAGCAGCCAAGCTGTTGCAAGCCAACCGCGATGCGTATTACGACATCTCGACCGCCAACAGCGGCACTGTCAAAAACGACACCGCGGTGGACGTGGACGGCGGCATCTACACCCTCAGCACCTATGCCAAGCTGGGCGAAGGCTTGGGTGACGTGCACTTCATGCACGACGGCGAGCCCACACGTTTGGCCAAAGACCCGCTGTTCCAATCGCAGCACGTGTTCACGCCCACACGCGGCGTGGCGCTGTTCATCAACGCCTTCAATTTCCCGTCGTGGGGCTTGTGGGAAAAAGCCGCGCCTGCGTTGCTCTCGGGCGTGCCCGTCATCGTCAAGCCGGCCACCACCACTGCGTGGTTGACACAGCGCATGGTCAAAGACGTGGTCGACGCTGGCATCTTCCCCGCGGGCGCCATCTCGGTGATCTGCGGCAGCTCCGCAGGTCTGATGGACCAACTTGAACCATTTGATGTGGTGTCTTTCACCGGCTCGGCCGACACCGCCGCCATCATCCGCTCACACCCTGCGGTGACAAAAAAATCGGTGCGCGTGAACATCGAAGCCGACAGCGTGAACTCGGCCTTGCTCATGCCCGACGAAGCCGTGGGCAGCGAAGCGATTGACTTGTTGGTGAAAGAAGTGGCGCGTGAAATGACCGTCAAATCGGGCCAAAAGTGCACCGCCATTCGCCGTGTCTTGGTGCCCGACAACCTGTACGACAGCGTGGCCCAAGCCCTTTCTGCGCGCTTGAGCAAAACCACCGTGGGCAACCCACGCAACGAATCGGTGCGCATGGGCGCGGTGGTGAACCGCGAACAATTCAACGCCGTGCGTGACGGCTTGGCCTACCTGAAACAACAAACCGCCGTGTTGCACGACGGCAGCACCCACGCCTTGGTGGACGCCGACGCTGCCGTGGCTTGCTGTGTCGGCCCCACTTTGTTGGGCACACGCGACGCAGCTGGCAGCGACGCCGCCGACCGCGTGCACGACACCGAAGTGTTTGGCCCCGTCGCCACCTTGGTGCCTTACCGCCAAGGTGACTTGAACCATGCACTGGCGCTGATTCGCCGTGGCCAAGGTTCGTTGGTGGCCTCGGTGTATGGCACCGACCACGCAGCACTGGGCCACGTGGTGCCCGAACTCACCGACACGCATGGGCGCGTGCACGTGATCTCGCCCGACGTGGCAGCCTTGCACACCGGCCACGGCAACGTGATGCCGCAGTCCTTGCATGGCGGCCCCGGCCGTGCCGGTGGCGGCGAAGAGCTGGGCGGCTTGCGCGCGCTGAACTTCTACCACCGCCGTGCGGCTGTGCAAGCCAGCACCGTGGTGTTGGGCCAACTCAAATAAAAAAACACCTGCCGACTACCAGGAGACAACATGACCACCGACACACTCGCAGGCGTGGCCGCACCACCCGAGCATTTCAACTTCGCGCAGTTTCTGCTCGAGCGCAACAGCCAACGCGCTGAGCGCCCCGCCTTCATCGACGACAACGGCACGCTGACCTACGGCACGTTAGACCAACGCGTGCGCAGCTTGGCTGCAGGCTTGCGCAGCTTGGGCATCCGCCGTGAAGAGCGCGTGTTGCTGTTGATGCAAGACTGCAACGACTGGCCTGTGAGCTTTTTGGGCGCCATGTACGCCGGCCTCGTGCCCGTGGCCGTGAACACCTTGCTCACCCCCGACGACTACGCCTACATGCTGGAACACTCGCGTGCCCAAGCCGTGTTGGTGTCGGGAGCGTTGCTGCCCACGCTGACGGCTGCCATGATCAAGTCGGACCACGAGGTGACCAAGGTCATCGTGTCCAACCCCATCGCACCGCTGCACCCTGCAGAGGTTGAGTTGGAATCGTTTCTGCAAGCCCATCAACCCATGGCCAAGCCTGCCGCGACCAAAGCCGACGACCCTGGTTTTTGGTTGTACTCGTCCGGCTCCACAGGTCGCCCCAAAGGCACGGTGCATTCGCATGCCAACCCCTACTGGACGTCGCTGCTGTACGGCCAAGACGTGTTGAAGCTCACCGAAAACGATGTGTGTTTCTCAGCCGCCAAATTGTTCTTCGCATACGGCTTGGGCAACGGCCTGACCTTCCCGATGTCCGTGGGTGCCTGTGCCATCTTGATGGCCGAGCGCCCCACCCCCGACGCCACATTCAAACGCATGACGGGCGGCGTGGGCGGCGTTAAACCCACGGTATTCTTCGGTGCGCCCACCGGCTTTGCCGGCATGTTGGCCCACCCCAATTTGCCCAGCAAAGACCAAGTGGCGATGCGCTTGGTGTCGTCCGCCGGCGAGGCCTTGCCTGCTGAATTGGGAGAACGTTTCCACCAACACTTCGGCGTGCACATCGTGGACGGCATTGGTTCGACCGAAATGCTGCACATCTATTTGTCCAACCTGCCGCACAACGTGCGCTACGGCACCACCGGGTGGCCTGTGCCCGGCTACACGATTGAACTGCGTGGTGACGACGGCCAACCCGTGCCCGATGGGGAACCCGGCGACCTCTACATCCAAGGCCCCTCCTCTGCCTTGATGTATTGGGGCAACCGCGAGAAAAGCCGCGAAACCTTCCAAGGTGGATGGACCAAGAGCGGCGACAAATACATTCGCAACGCCGATGGCACCTACACCTATGGCGGTCGTACCGACGACATGCTCAAGGTCAGTGGCATTTACGTCAGCCCCTTTGAAGTGGAAGCCACCCTCATTCAACACAACGCGGTGCTGGAAGCTGCGGTGATTGGTGTGGTCGACGTCGAAGGCCTGACCAAAACCAAAGCCTTTGTGGTGCGTAAAGCAGGCGCCAACGTCACCGAAGACGAACTCAAAACCTTCGTCAAAGACAAGCTCGCGCCTTACAAGTACCCCCGTCAAATTGAATTTGTCGCCGAGCTGCCCAAAACAGCCACGGGCAAGATTCAACGCTTCAAATTGCGCGCACAAGAAACGTCGGCGACATGAGCCAAACCGACTTCGTCGACATCACTTGGCAGGGACGTCCCGTCCGCATCGAGCACCAGTGGCTCTGTGCGGCGCACACCGACGCCCCGCTGATGGTGTTTTTGCACGAAGGCCTGGGCTCGGTGGCGATGTGGAAAGACTTTCCCCAACAACTCTGCGAGGCCCTCCACATGCGTGGCCTGGTGTACTCGCGTCCGGGCTATGGCCAGTCCACCCCACGCGCGGCAGACGAACACTGGGACCCCGACTTCATGCACCGCCAAGCGCACGAGGTGCTGCCCGCCTTGCTCGCCGCCTTGGGCGTCACAGAAGCCCCTTGGTTGTTTGGCCACAGCGATGGTGGCTCGATTGCGCTGCTGTATGCCGCACGCCATGCCACCGCCGGGTTGATGGTGATGGCACCGCACATCTTGGTGGAAGAGGTGTCCGTCACCAGCATCACCCAAGCGCGTGAGACCTATGAAAACACCGATTTACGGCAGCGTTTAAGCCGCTACCATGCCGACGTAGATTCTGCGTTTTGGGGCTGGAACCGCATTTGGCTCGACCCCCGCTTTCGCAGTTGGTCCATCGAAGAAGACATTCGCGCCATCACCTGCCCGGTGTTGGCCATCCAAGGCATTGATGACGAATACGGCACATTGGCACAAATTCGAGGCATCGCAGCGCGCGTGCCTCACACGCAGCTGCTCGAGCTGCCCCACTGCGGTCACTCGCCACACCGAGACCAGCCGGAAATATTGCTTCAAGGTTGCGTGACGTTTTTCAACGCGCAACCACACGTTCCCCTTTCCCAACCCCGCCAACCTTAGAAAACCAGGAGACACGTATGCAGAAAAAAAATGCACTTCTTACGGCAGCAGCTTTTGCACTGCTCGCAGCAGCACCCACCACATGGGCGCAAAACCAAGGCAAGCTCAAGGTGGGCTTCATGTTGCCAGCCACCGGCACGTTTGCTTCGTTGGGGACCGCCATCGACAACGGCTTCCGTTTGTATGTGGCCGAACAAGGCGGCAAATTGGCTGGCCGCGAAGTGGAATACGTACGTGTGGATGACGAAAGCGATCCATCCAAAGCCACTGACAACGTGAACAAACTCATCAAGCGCGACAACGTCGACGTGATCGTGGGTACCGTACACAGCGGTGTGGCCATGGCCATGGCCAAAGCGGCCAAAGAATCTGGCACCTTGCTGATCATCCCGAACGCTGGTGCGGTGGCCGTGACCGGCCCCATGTGCGCCCCTAACATCTTCCGCTCCAGCTTCTCCAACTGGCAACCTGGCTACGCCATGGGTGAAGTGGCCGCCAAGAAAGGCCACAAGAAAATCGTCACCATCACTTGGAAATACGCCGCTGGCGATGAGTCGGTCAAAGGCTTCAAAGATGGTTTCGAGAAAAGCGGTGGCACCGTCATCAAAGAGCTGAGCCTGCCTTTCCCCAACGTCGAATTCCAAGCACTGTTGACCGAAATTGCAGCGCTCAAGCCTGATGCTGTGTTCACCTTCTTCGCGGGTGGTGGCGCAGTGAAGTTCGTCAAAGACTATTCCGCTGCAGGCTTGAAGAAAACCATTCCTTTGTACGGTTCAGGCTTCTTGACCGATGGCACGTTGGAAGCCCAAGGCGCTGACGCCGATGGCCTGTTGACCACCCTGCACTACGCCGACAACTTGAATAACAAGCGTGACCAAAGCTTCCGCCTGGCCTACGCAAAAACCTACAAGTTGCAACCTGACGTGTACGCGGTGCAAGGCTATGACGCCGGTCAAATGCTGGGCATTGGTTTGAACGCCACCAAAGGTGACGCGAAAAACATCAATGGTTTCGCACAAGCGGTGCGCGCAGCCAAGATCGACAGCCCACGCGGCACCTTCACGCTCTCCAAGAGCCACAACCCTGTGCAAGACATCTACTTGCGCAAAGTGGTGGGCAAAGAGAACGTGCTCGAAGGCGTTGCAACCAAAGCTTTGGCTGACCCCGGCTTAGGCTGCAAGATGTAAACAGAAATCACCGCCATGGACTTTGCTACTTTTCTGATCCAGTGCCTCAACGCACTGCAATATGGGCTGCTGCTGTTTTTGGTCGCCTCGGGGTTGACCTTGATCTTCGGCATCATGGGGGTGATCAACCTGGCCCATGGCAGCTTCTACATGATTGGGGCCTATATGGCGTATGCCTTGGCCCCCATCGTGTCGAGCAGTTTTGGCGGTGAATTCTTCAGCACCTTGGCCGTTGGCATGGTGCTGTCGGTCCTCTTGGGCTATGTGCTCGAGTGGGCCTTCTTTAGCTATTTGTATGAGCGTGAGCACTTGCAACAAGTGCTCATGACCTACGGTTTGATTTTGGTATTTGAAGAGTTGCGCAGCATCCTCGTCGGCGACGATGTGCATGGTGTGGCTGTGCCGTCTTGGTTGGACAGCGCCTTGCAACTCAACGACGTGATGACCTATCCCGTCTACCGTTTGTTCATCAGCGGCGTGTGCTTGCTGTTGGCCATCGGCATGTGGTTTGTGTTCACCCGCACCCGCTTGGGCATGATGATTCGTGCCGGCACCTCCAACCGTGAAATGGTGCAGAGCTTGGGCATCGACATCACCTTGCTGTATCGCGTCGTGTTTGCCATGGGCGTGGGCTTGGCGGTGTTCGCCGGCATGATTGCTGCCCCCGTCTCGAGCGTGTACCCCGGCATGGGCAACTCGGTGTTGATCATTTGTTTTGTGGTGGTGGTGATTGGCGGCATTGGCTCCATCAAGGGGGCCTTGGTGGCGGCGTTGCTGATTGGCTTGGTCGACACCTTTGGCAAGGTGTTGTTGCCGCAAGCCGCAGGCGTGTTGGTGTATGTGCTGATGGCGCTGATTTTGTTGTGGCGCCCCCATGGTTTATTCAAGGACTGAGGTCAAGTTCATGCGTCATCCTTCTTCTTTTGTCTTGGCCTTTTTTGGCTTGCTTGCCGTGTGGCCAGCTTTGTCGGGCTCCTACGGCATGGACTTGATTGCCAAGATCATGATTTACGCGCTGCTCGCACTCAGCCTCGAGCTGTTGGTGGGCAGTACCGGCTTGGTGTGTTTTGGTCAAGCCGCTTTCTTTGGCATTGGCGCTTACGCGGCTGTGTTGCTGGCCCCTACCGATGGCAGCACGGCCTCGCTGGGATTGTCTTTGCTCACCTCGGTGTTCTTTGCGGGTGTGTTTGCATTGGCAGTGGGCGCGTTGTCGCTGCGCACGCAGGGGGTGTACTTCATCATGGTCACCTTGGCGTTTTCGCAAATGGCTTACTACGTGGTGCACGACACGCCCTTGGGCGGTGGCACCGATGGCATTTACATGTACGTCAAACCCGCCTGGGGTTGGATTGAGCTGGACCAGCCGCTGCACTTGTATGGCCTGATTTGGTTCAGTTTGTTGTTCGGCTATTTGTTTTTGTCGCAACTGCTGCAATCGCCTTTTGGTCGTGCCCTGTCGGGCATTCGCGTCAACGAACAACGCA
>JBPCSU010000016.1:0-6814 GCA_051006815.1 Limnohabitans sp. | reverse complement strand
GACGAGTGATGGAGGGACCAGTTGGGTGATGGTGCCTGATGCCGCCAACACGCCCGTGGCGTAGCGCATGTTGTAGCCGTAACGAATCATCACTGGCAAAGAGATCAACGCCATGGCAATCACTTGGCCTGCCACCGTACCGGTGATCGCGCCCAAGATGAAGCCCACGATGATGACCGAATAGCCCAAGCCACCGCGCACGGTGCCAAACAATTGGCCCATGGAATCGAGCATGTCTTCAGCAAGACCGCACTTCTCAAGAATGGCGCCCTTGAAGGTGAAGAAAGGAATGGCCAGCAACAAGTCGTTGCTGAGAATGCCAAAGATGTTCAACGGCAAGTTGGACATGAAGCTCACAGGGAACCAGTCCATGCTGATCGCGAACAAGCCGCAAGCCAAACCGAGAAACGCCAGCGAGAAGGCGACGGGGAAACCAATGAGCATCGTCAGCACAAGGCCGGCGAACATGATGGGTGCGAAGTTTTCCATTTGCATGATCGTGAGTCCTTATTGCACGGGCTTTTCGTAGTGCGTGTCCATTTCGTACTTGCCTTGCAAGTAAGCCACGCGCTTGATGATTTCGCTCAAACCTTGCAAGAACATCCAAGCAAAGCCCAAGGGGAGCAACAACATGGCAGGCCAACGAATCAGGCCCCCTGCGTTGCTAGACATTTCATTGGTGACGAGCATCTTGACGAAGAGCGGGAAGCTCAACCAAGTCAAGGTGAACATCACCGGCAACAAGAACAAGACCAAGCCGAACAAGTCGACATAGACCGGGCCTTTGTCTTTGAGCTTGCCGTAAAACAAGTCCACGCGCACGTGTTCGTTGAGTTTGAGCACCAAGGGTGCACCCAGCATCACGGTGGCGGCAAACAAGTACCACTGAATTTCAAGCCAGCCATTGGAGCTGATGTCGAACCCGTAGCGAATGAACGCGTTACCCGCAGAGATGACAGCAGCGGCCAACACGCCAACAGCAGCGACATGACCGAACTGTTCGCTGACGCGGTCAACGCCTAATGCAAATTTAAGAAGTTTTGACACTGAGTGCCTCCATTTTTTTGCCAACCCGTGATGGTACCAAGACTAACGGTTTTTCCCTTGGTTGGGGCGTTGAAGTTTTAGGGATGTGTTTGAAATAAGTTCATGCGCTGGCATGGCTCTTTTTCGTGCGTTTGAAGGTCCACCAGGGCAGTTGTTGGTTGAGCGGCTGCACCTCGCCTGAATGGTCTGCGTGATAACCCTGTAACTGGTTGAGCGCCTTGATCCATGCATGGCTTTGCAGATGCGTGCGCAGGGCCTGCGTGGCAGGGGTGTCCAGTGCCGACTTCAGGCAGACCAAGTGGAATTGCTCTTGCACCAAGGGTACAAAACCGAGCCCGCGCGCCTGCGCCGTGCTTTCGATGCCCAAGCCCACGTCACAGCGGCCAGAGGCAATGGCCTCGGCCAAGGCCGTGTGGGACGGTTCCTCATCAGGCCAGTTGTTCAGATCGTCCGTGCTCAGACCGTCTTGGGCCAGCAAGTCGTCCAACAACACGCGCGTGCCCGTGCCTTTGCTGCGTTGCACAAATCGGGCTTGGCTGTGGGCCACATCGGTCAAGTTGTGGAGTTGCAGCGGATTGCCTGTCTGAACGATCAGGCCTTGGTTACGCGTGGCAAAGCCAATGATTTTGTGCAGTCCCGGTTGCAACAACGCTTGGTAGGCCTTGGCTGAATGCGAGTTGGCGTTGGGTTGTGCCTGGGTGTGGAAGCCGGCCAACGTACAGCGTCCTTCGTTCAGCGCGCGAATCGCGTCCACGCTGCCGCAAAAGCGAATGTCCAAATGCAAACCGGCACTGGCTGCGTGTTCGCGCAAGCGAGGCAGGGCGTCGTCATGGCTGGCGTACAGCGTCAGCACATGTGCGTCGGGGTCAAACGCGATGGCAAAGGTGCGTTCCAGGTCGGCGCGCAAGGCTTCGAGTTGGGGGGCGAGGCGAGCTTGGGTTTGGCGTTCGGCCCACATCAGCTTGTCACCGAACTCGGTCAAGCGCGCGGATTGGCCTTTTTCCCAAACGATCAGCTCATGGCCAAGCACTTCTTCCCAGCGCTTGAGTTCGCCCCACACGTGGCGGTAAGACAAATCCAGCGCTCTTGCAGCGCCTGAAATCGAGCCTTGTTGGGCCACGGCTTGCAGCAAATCCATCAGCGGATGACTCAGCAAGGCACCCTCGTTGCCAGTGCTGGTGCCGGCGTCTGTTTTGTGGCTGAGGGTGTAGTGGAGTTTGACGCTATGCACGGCGTTTCATATGGCAGGGTTATCTGTAGCCAACTACGATAACTGAAGTTTTGATTGTTTTATGACCACGTTTGCCGATACCTCCCTGACAGCGCTGCGCCTGTTGACTGAACTAGATCCCGTGTTGTGGTCCATCGTGGGGCGCTCCCTGTGGGTCAGCGTCTTGGCGACTGCCATGGCCTGCACCTTGGGTGTGGTGCTGGGCGCTTGGCTGGGTGTGGCCCGGTTCACGGGCCGCGATGCGCTGTTGACTGTGCTGAACACGATGCTGGCCCTGCCTTCGGTGGTGGTGGGCCTGTTGGTGTATTTGCTGCTCTCACGCACCGGCCCTTTGGGTTTTTTAGGTTGGCTGTTCAGCCTCAAGGCCATGGTGTTGGCGCAAGCGGTGTTGGTGTTGCCCGTGGTCACCGCGTTGACGCGCCAGTGTGTCGAAGACGCCGAGCGCAACCATGGCGAACAACTGCATTCCTTGGGTGCCAAACCGTGGCTCCGCAGTGTGTTGCTGGCCTGGGACGAACGGTATGCCTTGTTGACCGTGCTGATTGCAGCGTTTGGTCGTGCCATTTCAGAGGTGGGTGCGGTCATGGTGGTGGGCGGCAACATCGAAGGATTCACCCGCGTCATGACCACCGCCATTGCCCTAGAAACCAGCAAAGGCGATTTACCTTTGGCGCTGGCCCTGGGCTTTGTGCTGATGAGCGTGGTGCTGGTGCTGAACGTGTGCATTTCGATGTTGCGACGTTGGCGCCAACGCATCGATGGCTCTGGAGCTGACCCCGTGCAGGGGGTGCTGGTATGAGTGCTGTGCTGCAGATGCAGCAGGTGGCGGTGCAATTTGGCACCCACTTAGCCTTGCAAGAGGTGACCTTTCAGATGCACGCTGGTGAGCGCGTGGCCTTGGTCGGGGCCAATGGCTCTGGCAAGAGCACGCTGCTGCGTGCGGCGCATGGGTTGCTCAAGGTGTCGCGAGGGCAGGTGCGTGTGGCACCTGACGTGCACCAAGCCATGGTGTTTCAACGCCCGCACATGTTGCGCACCACGGTGCAGCGCTTTGTCATGTGGGGGTTGTGGTTACAAGGCATGGGCTGGCAGGCGTCGCAAGCGCGGGCGATAGAAGCATTGACGCGCGTCGATTTACAAGACATGGCCGAACGCTCGGCGCGCACCTTGTCGGGCGGCCAACAACAACGCCTGGCTTTGGCGCGTGCTTGGGCGCTGCAACCGAATTTTGTGTTGCTGGACGAGCCCACCTCGAGCCTTGACCCACACGCCAAGCGCGATGTCGAGCGCTTGCTCACCGAGTGGGTGGCCGCGTCGAATGTGAGTTTGCTGTTCAGCAGTCACAACTTGGGCCAAGTCAAACGTTTGGCCACGCGTGTGATTTATTTGGAGGCCGGTCGTGTGTTGGCCGATTTGCCGGTGGACGAATTTTTCAATCGTCCTTTGGGGGAGAGCCACCCTGAAGCACATTTGTTTTTAAAAGGGGAGTTGGGATGACACGTCGTTTGCATTTGATTTCATGGGTCGGTGGCTTGGCCGTTGCGCTTAGCTTGACCGCGCGCGTGGCGCACGCTCAGACGCCCAGCATCGTGATGGCGTCCACCACATCGACCGAGCAATCAGGCTTGTTCTCGCACTTGTTGCCTGCCTTCAAGCAAGCCTCGGGCATTGACATCAAAGTGGTGGCCTTGGGCACGGGTCAAGCCTTGGACACAGGGCGTCGTGGCGATGCCGATGTGTTGTTTGTGCATGACCAAGCCGCCGAAGAAAAGTTTGTGGCGGAAGGCTTTGGCGTCAAGCGCTACCCCGTCATGTACAACGATTTTGTGTTGGTCGGGCCTGCAGCCGATCCGGCCAAAACACGTGGCAAAGACATTGTGTCTGCCTTGCAAAAAGTGGCCGCGAGCCAAGCCGGTTTTGTCTCACGCGGTGACAAAAGCGGCACCCCTGCGGCCGAGCTGCGCTACTGGAAACAAGCCGGTTTGGACAACAAAGGCCATGGCTACAAAGAGTGCGGTTGTGGCATGGGTCCTGCGCTCAACATGGCGTCCTCCCTCGGCGCGTATGTGTTGACCGACCGTGGCACGTGGTTGAATTTCAAGAATCGCCAAGACTTGCAGGTGGTGGTCGAAGGGGACCACCGCTTGTTCAACCAATATGGCGTGATGGTGGTGAACCCAGCCAAGCATCCGCATGTCAAAGCCGATTTGGCGCAGAAGTTTGTTGACTGGGTGGTGTCGCCTGCGGGGCAAGCATCGATCGGTGCTTACAAGATCGGTGGCGAAGCTTTGTTCTTCCCGAACGCCAGCAAGTGAGTCACGACCCCTTGGTTTTACCAGGGGACAGCTTGCGGTACAGCGTGGCACGGCTGATGCCTAAGTGACGCGCGGCCTCAGTCACATTGCCGCGCGCTTGTTGCATGGCGCGGCGAATCAAATCGCTCTCCACCGCTTTGAGTGCGGGGGCTGCAGGTGTTGCCAGTACAGAAGCTTGTGCCGTGCCCGCTTGCACATGAATGCGCAAGCCTGACCACAAAGGCAGATCTGCGCTAGGGCCATTGGGCTTCAGGTCAAACAAGGTTTGCCAAGCGGTGGCAAAGACATCGCCGGCGTGTGGAGAAGGCTGCAACAGCAACCCCATGATCTGTCGCGCATGTGGGTTGGCGCAGCGGATGAAGCCATCTTCATCCAGTCCAATCAAGCCGTCATTGTCGGTGCCCAACGCTTGTCCCGCCCAGTTGATGCGCAGCAGCAAGGCGGGGGCGGTTTGCTGAATCAGCGTGTTCTCAATGCTGCGTGCCGATTGCGCAGCCAAGTGCTGCAACTCAGGGCGCTCGGGCACATCAATGCCCGTCAAGTCGAGCATGCCAATGCAATCTCCTTGCGGGCTGAACAGCGGAGCGCCTGCGCAGCTGTAGGCGGCGTTGTCATTGAAAAAATGTTCGCCCCGATGTAGCCAAACCGGGCGTTGCTCGGCCAACACTGCGCCAATCGCGGTGGTGCCTGCGTTTTTTTCTGACAAGTTCACGCCCACCCGTGCAATGCTGGTGGCACGAGGATCATGCGTATCGATTTCACCGCGTGTGTCGATCACCACGCCTTGCGCATTGGTGAGCAAGGCGAAGTAACGTGTGCCAGAGATGGCGCGACTCAAACGGTCGAGTTCATGTTGTGCGGCATGCAACAGGGGCTGATGTTCTTCCTGCAAGCGCCGTATCTGTGCTTGGTGGACCGCGTCAAAGTGGACCGTTTGTTGTGGCCGTTGTCCCCACGCCAAACAGCGGCGCCAAGAACGCTCAATCCAGCTCTCAATCAGCGGTGCGCTCAAGCCTGTGCCGTTCTCCAACATTTGTTGGCGAGCGGCCGCAATGTGGCTGAGTCGCAGGTCGGGGGTGAGGGCGGGTGGCATGGCGTGATTTTGTCCAAATTTCAGTGCAATCCTGCGTCGACTGTCTCAACTTGAGAATTTCTCGGCCTATCCCCCATGCAATCTAGGGTTACTCCTGAGGTAGGGGGCGTGCAGACATTCACAAAATCCTATGCAACGTATTTCATAGTGCCGGAGCCCCAACCGGTTTTCGTTTTGTCGCACCAGGAGACACAGATGCAAAAAATTTTGCACATCAACCCCGATAAATGCACAGGCTGCTTGCAGTGCGAAATGGCTTGTTCATATGAGAACTACGGCACCTTCGCCACAGCCAAATCGCGGATCAAGGTGTTCGACTTCCACGAGACGGGCAAAAAAGTGCCCTACACCTGTACCCAGTGCGACGAAGCTTGGTGCTTGCATGCCTGCCCGGTAGAGGCCATCACGCAAGACAAAACCACGGGCGCCATGGTGGTCAACGAGACTGCCTGTGTGGGCTGCAAGGTGTGCACCATCGCATGCCCGTTCGGCACCATCAACTATGTGCAAGAAACCGGCAAAGTGCAGAAGTGCGATTTGTGCGGCGGCGACCCCGCTTGTGCTTCCGCTTGCCCCACCGGCGCGATCACTTTTGTGGATGCCAACTGGACCGGCCTCGACAAAATGAAACAGTGGGCTGACAAGCTCGGCAACCAACCTTCCGCTTCTTAATCTCATCCATCGCAAGGAGAACACATCATGACTTGGGCTGGAAAAATCCTCCGCATCAACCTGACCACAGGGACTGTTAAATCTGAACCTCTCAACATGCAATGGGCGCGCGACTACGTGGGCTCGCGTGGCTTGGGGTCTAAATACCTGATCAGCGAAATCGACCCCAAGGTCGATCCTTTGTCTCCCGACAACAAACTCATTTGGGCCACCGGCCCCTTGACGGGCACCATGGCTTCGACCGGTGGTCGCTACACCGTCATCACCAAAGGTCCGTTGACCGGTGCCATTGCTTGTTCTAACTCAGGCGGCTACTTCGGTGCTGAACTGAAGATGGCGGGTTGGGACATGGTGATTTGTGAAGGCAAATCACCCAAGCCGGTGTACCTCTACATCCATGACGATGTGGTGGAGTTGCGCGACGCTTCTGGCCTGTGGGGCAAGAGCGTGTGGGAA
>JBPCSU010000015.1:0-3371 GCA_051006815.1 Limnohabitans sp. | reverse complement strand
AAACCATGCACAGCACCCCTGCAACGACCACTTGGCGCGGTCGCATTGAACACTTCATCAACCACCCCACGATCCAGCATTTTTTGGTGTTTCTGATCGTCGTCAACGCGGCCATTTTGGGCATTGAGACCAGCCACAGCGTGATGGAATCTTGGGGCGAAGAGCTTTTCTTGCTAGACCACACCATCTTGGGCATTTTCATTCTCGAGATCGTGTTGCTGATTGCCGCACGCGGCTTCTCGTTCTTCAAAGACGCTTGGTGCCTGTTTGACTTCATCGTGGTGGGCATTGCCTTGGTACCCGCCTCTGGCTCGTTGTCTGTGTTGCGTGCGCTGCGTGTGCTGCGTGTGCTGCGCCTGATCAACAAGGTCGAAAGCATGCGCAAAGTCGTGGGCGGCTTGCTTAGCTCGTTGCCCGGTTTGGGCTCGGTGTTTGGCCTGATCTTGATCATCTTTTATGTGGCCTCGGTGATCGCCACCAACCTGTTCCACAAAGACTTTCCCGATTGGTTTGGCGACCTGAGCACCAGCGCCTTCACCTTGTTCCAAGTGATGACGCTGGAGAGTTGGGCGGATGGCATCGCGCGTCCCGTCATGGAAATGTTTCCCTATGCGTGGGTGTTCTTTATTTTGTTCATCCTGATCGCCACCTTCATCATCTTCAACCTGTTCATTGCGGTGATCGTGGACTCCATCACCGCGGACAAAGACAAAGACCACCGTGATCACCACCACCAAACCACCGTGCAAGAAGAGTTACAGCACCTGCGCCGAGAAATGGCCGAGTTGCGTCAACTACTAACCAAGCAAAACCCATGACCTCCACCCCACACACCCACGCACATCAGGGCTTGCTCGGCAGCATTTACGCTTGGTTCTTCGACCCCGAGTTCAAGCACGGCTTCAACCACACGGTGGAACGCAGCATCGCGTTCTTGATCATCGCCAGTGTGATTGCCGTGCTGATTGAGAACACCCCCGAGCTCTACAACAGCTACGCTGGCTGGTTCCATGGTTTTGACGTGGTGTCTGTGGGCATCTTCACCCTGGAATACGTGTTGCGCGTGTCCACTGCGCACTTGAACCCCGAGTTCGCAGGCAAGTCGTTCCCGCGTTTGCGCTACGCCTTTAGTTTTTATGCCTTGGTCGACTTGGTGGCCATCGCCCCGTTTTACTTCGCCCGATTTGTCGACGTGGATGTCGAAATGCTGCGCGTGTTGCGGGTGTTGCGACTGGCACGGATGTTCAAGCTCTCACGCCAGCTCATCCCCGCTTGGCACGAGTTTCAAGCCCTGAACGAAGGCCGCAGCTTCCGCGCCAAAGTATTTGCCATGCTGGAGCCCACAGGCCACTCCGGGCGCTTGCACACCTACATCGACAACTTCATCGTGTTCTGGATCGCGTTGTCCATCATCTGCGTGGTGTTTGAAACCGTTGAATCGGTGCGCGCCATGTTTGCGGTGGAATTCCATGTGATCGACGTGATGGCCTTCACCATCTTCACCTTGGAATACGTGGCCCGGGTGTATGCCGCGCCAGAAAACCCCAAGTACAAACACCTGCGCATGCCGCACTGGGCCCACATCCGCACCGGCCAAGCCATCATCGACTTGCTGACCATCTTGCCTTTCATTTTGGAAAGCTTGTTCAGCCAACACATTGACCTGCGTTTCTTGCGCGTGTTCCGTTTGATGCGCATGCTCAAACTCACCCGCTACACCTCGGCGATGGAAACCCTCTACAAAGTCGTGCTGCGTGAGTGGCAAGTCATCTTTGCTTCGGTCTTTGTGATGATGTTGTTGGTGGTGCTGACGGCCAGCTTGGGCTACTTGTTTGAGCATCCCGCTCAGCCCGACAAGTTCGAGAACATTCCACAATCCATCTACTGGGCCGTGGTCACGTTGGCATCGGTGGGTTATGGCGACATCTCGCCCATCACCCCCATGGGGCGTGCCCTCACCGTCATCTTGGCCTTGGTGGGCATTGGTATTTTTGCCATCCCTGCTGGCTTGTTGGCCTCGGCCTTCACAGACCAACTGCGCATTGACCGCGATGCCTTCAAGCAACGCTTGATGCTGGCGTTTGAAGACGGCTTGCTCGACAGCGCGGAACGCGAAATCATCGTGGCCGAAGCCGAGCGTTTGCATTTGTCGCACGACGAAGTCAAACGCCTCACCGACGAGGCCCGGGCCGAATTCGCATCCAAAGAAGCCGAGAACCACACCCAAGCCAATGGCTTGGTGCTAGATGCCAAAGCACACCCAGCACTGGCTGCTGCACAGTTCAAGCTGCTGGTGGCCCAGTTGGCCTTGATCACCGAAGCCACTGGCGAAGCGGCGTTGCACAAGAGCCTCAAAGACGCGCCCACCCAAGACAACACCGAGCTTGAAGTGCTCGCCTTGCTGGCCAAGCGCAAGGCGTAACAACGCGTCACGCCTCGCCACCATGACGCACTTTTACGAGCCCCGTTTGGGTCATGGCTTGCCGCATGACCCGTTCAACGCCATCGTGGGGCCACGGCCCATTGGCTGGGTGTCCACCCGCAGCCACGACGGCGTGTTGAACTTGGCGCCGTATAGTTTTTTCAGTGCGTTCAACTACATCCCGCCCATCGTGGGCTTTGCCAGCATCGGCGCCAAAGACTCGTTGCGCAACGTGCAAGACAACGGCATGTTTGTGTGGAACTTGGTCACACGCCCCTTGGCCGAGGCCATGAACCAAACCTGCGCCCCCGTGGGCCCTGAGGTGAATGAGTTTGAACTGGCCGGCTTGGCCACTGCCCCGTCCCGCGTGGTGGATGTGCCGCGCGTGGCAGACAGCCCCGTGTCGTTTGAATGCCGCAGCACACAAATCATTCAGCTCCAAGGCCTGGACCAACAAAAAATACCCACCTGGTTGGTTCTGGGTGAGGTGGTGGGGGTGCACATTGCCGAGCATTTGCTCAAAGACGGCGTGTACGACACCGCCCATGCCGACCACATCTTGCGTGGCGGCGGGCCTGCAGACTATTTCACAATTGGGCCCGAACAGTTGTTCAAAATGTGGCGCCCTAAAGGCTGACACTCCGGGCCAACAAACCCCAACCAGGCTCACGCCTTGAGCCAGCCGTCCGGTATGCTCATTGACTCATCCGGTTCTTAAGTCCCACCTGCTCGGTCATTCACTCATGCCTCAACCTCACGCCACCGGTTTCATGGTCCTGCACAGCAACCAACTCGAAGGGTTGCGCGAGTTGGCTGTTCGCTTCATCCGCGACAACCCGCTGCCCCCTCTTGCGCCGGAGGTCCTGCTGGTCCAAAGCAACGGCATGAAGCATTGGCTCGAATTGGCTTTGGCCAAAGACCTGGGCATTTGTGCCGCCACACAGGTGGG
>JBPCSU010000014.1:0-15588 GCA_051006815.1 Limnohabitans sp. | reverse complement strand
GAACATTCCGTTCACCAAAGAACAAGTCAACCAAGCGCAGTGCGACGTGGTGCGCGAAAACAAACTCGAAAGCGGCTACCTGCGTCCCCTGACTTGGATTGGCGATAAAAAATTGGGTGTCAGCCCCAAAGGCAACACCATTCACTTGATGGTCGCCGCTTGGACATGGGGCGCTTACTTGGGCGAAGAAGGCATGAAGCGCGGCATCCGCGTGAAGACCTCTAGCTACACCCGCCACCACGTCAACATCACCATGACGCAAGCCAAAGCGGTCAGCAACTACACCAACTCCATCTTGGCCAACATGGAAGTGACCGACGAAGGTTACGACGAAGCCCTGTTGCTCGACACCTCTGGCTTTGTGTCTGAAGGCGCAGGCGAAAACATTTTCGTGGTCAAAGACGGCGTCATCTACACGCCCGACTTGTCGGCGGGTGCGTTGAACGGCATCACCCGCAACACCGTGTTCCACATCGCCAAAGATTTGGGCCTCGAGATCGTGCAAAAGCGCATCACGCGTGACGAGGTGTACATCGCTGACGAAGCCTTCTTCACCGGCACTGCGGCTGAAGTCACACCGATTCGTGAACTCGACCGCATCCAATTGGGCGCGGGTAGCCGTGGTCCGATCACTGAAAAAATTCAAACCGCGTTCTTTGACATCGTCAACGGTCGCAATCCCAAGTACGCACACTGGCTCACCAAAGTCTAAGCAGCAAGGCCTGAACTTTTAGGAACCGAACATGAGCAACACAGTTGAACTCTTAGCCAAAGACCTCAACGGTCACGGCGGCGTGTATTGCCCCAGCGCCAAAGCAGACATGAAGCTTTGGAACAGCCATCCCAAGGTTTACTTGGACGTAGCCAAAACCGGTGAAGCCAAGTGCCCTTACTGCGGCACGGTGTACAAACTCAAAGCCGGCGAGCACGTTGGCGGCCATCACTAAAAACGCCCTCATCATCGCGCCCCAATGGATTGGGGACGCCGTGATGACCGAACCCTTGCTGCGTCGCTTGGCGGCGCGTGGCGAGCGCCTCACTGTCGCTGCCTTGCCCTGGATCGCACCGGTGTACCGCGTCATGCCGGGGGTGGCCGAGGTGATTGAAATGCCGTTCAAACACGGCGGCCTGCAGTTGTTTGGCCGCTGGAAGCTGGCGCTGCAATTGCGCGGCAAGTTTGATGTGGCCTATGTCTGCCCCAATTCCCTCAAAAGCGCGCTCTTGCCTTGGATGGCGGGCATTGCCAAGCGCGTGGGCTACACCGGCGAGATGCGCTTTGGTCTGCTGACCGACCGCTTGCCCAACCCCCAAACCGAAGAGCGCCCGCCCATGGTGGAGTGGTATGCCGCGTTGAGCTTGGTGGGGCAAAGCCGAAGTGGCCCGATGAAACTGGTGGGGGACTTGCGCCCCGTGCTCAAAGCCGCGGTGGGGGTCATGGACGATGCCTTGGAAGCCTTGGCCACCAACATGCCCACGCTACCCACTTTGGCGAAATACAGCTTTGTGGTGTTCGCTCCCGGTGCGGAATATGGCCCTGCCAAACGCTGGCCGGCGAAGCACTTTGCGGAGCTCGCAGCCAAGATCGATCGTCCGGTGTTCTTGTTGGGCTCGAACAAAGAGTTCGACATCTGCCAAGAAATTGCCACCACGGCCAATGCCAAACAACCGGGACATTGCTTCAATTTGGCGGGGCAAACCAATCTGATTCAAGCCTTCGCGTTGATCGCGTATGCGCATCGCGTCATCAGCAACGACTCGGGTTTGATGCATGTGGCTGCTGCGTTCGGTGTGCCGCAAGTGGCGGTGTTTGGTTCTTCCAGCCCCGAGCACACGCCGCCCTTGAATGACCGTGCGCGTGTGGTGTGGTTGCGTGTTGACGCCAACTACCAACCGCCCTTGGCGTGTGCGCCTTGTTACGAGCGCACCTGCCCACTTGGGCACATGCGTTGTTTAGAGGATGTGTCGGCCGAGCGCGTTTACCGCTTGCTTTGATCCACGAGGTCGAAATGCAATTTCAAGCGGCTCTTGGCATTCGTCACCCATTGATACAAGCGCCCATGGCTGGCGTGCAAGACAGTGGGCTAGCTCTTGCTGTCAGCGCAGCAGGTGCCCTGGGCTCGTTGCCAGCGGCCATGTTGGATGCCATCACGCTGCGCCGCGAATTGCAAACCTTGCAAAACAGTCAGCAGCCCTACAACGTCAATTTCTTTTGTCATCAAACCCCAGCGCACACAGTGGCTGCAGAGTCTGCGTGGCAGACGGTCTTGTTGCCGTATTACCAAGAGTTGGGGATTGACCCAGCGACTATTCCTGCCTCAGCTGGGCGTCGCCCATTTGACGAGGAGATGGCCGAAGTTTTGGAAGAGTTTTCGCCCACCGTGGTGAGCTTTCATTTTGGACTTCCAAGCAAGCCCTTGCTGTCACGCGTCAAAGCCCGTGGCGCATGGGTGATGTCTTCGGCCACCACGTTGAACGAGGCGCAATGGCTGGTTGCCCATGGCGCGGATGCTGTGATTGCACAAGGGCTTGAAGCCGGGGGGCACCGTGGCCACTTTCTTGACCGTGACGTGGCGCAGCAAGCCAACACCATGGACTTGCTCAAACAATTGACGCCACACATCCGTGTGCCCATCATCGCGGCAGGTGGTATTGCCGATGCACAAGGCGTGCAAGCGGCGATGTCTGCCGGTGCAGCAGCGGTGCAAGTGGGGACTTCATTCTTGTTGTGCAACGAAGCCAAAACCAGCCCGCTCCATCGCGCACGTTTGCGGGATGTGCAGGCGCCCACGGCGTTGACCAATTTGTTCACGGGGGGGTTAGCGCGGGGCATGTTCAATCGCGTCATGTTCGAAATTGGCCCACAAAACAGCGCGGCTCCCGCATTTCCAATGGCGACGCAAAGCATTGCACCGTTGCGCGCAAAAGCCGAAACCCATCAGCGCGATGATTTCACGCCGCTTTGGTCGGGCATGAACCGTTCAGGATGCGCACCCTGTTCGGCGGCAGACATGGTGAACAAGCTGGCGGCAGGCTTTTCTCATTGATTCAAGCGGGCAAGAGCACCACAAACTGTGCGCCCCCGCCTTTGCGGTCTTCGCAATGCACGTGACCTCCGTGGCGGTGCACGATGGAGCGCACCAGTGACAAACCCAAACCCACGCCGCCTTCTCGCTCACTCGCGCCAGGCAAGCGGTAGAACGGCTCGAAGATGCGCTCGCGCAATTCAGGTGGCACGCCCGGGCCGCGGTCGCACACGCTGAGCCGCACATAAGCACGTCCTTCACGCGTTGTGGGCAACAGCGCCACCTCGATGTCGGTGGTGCCGTAGCGCCGCGCGTTCTCTAGCAGGTTGCGCAACATGCGGCGCAGCAGCTTGGCCACGCCGGGTACAACGATGCTGTGGGGGTTCTCGCCCAACAGCAAGGGCACATCGGCGCGTGCGCACTCTTCGCTGGCCAACCCCACCAGGTCAACGGCTTCGATGGTGCCCAGGTCGGCTTCTTTGGCGTCCAAGCGGCTGGCCAACAAAATTTCATCGATCAGCGCATCGAGCTCGCCCACGCTGCGCGAAATTTCGGCCTTCATGGCGGGCGAGGGGGATTCGCCCATCAACTCCAACCCCATGCGAATACGTGTCAGCGGAGAACGCAACTCATGCGAGGCATTGGCCAACAACGACTTATGCGAAGTCACCAATTGCTCGACCTGCTCGGCCGCATGGTTGAAACGTTGCGCCAAATAGGTGACTTCGTCATTGCCTTGTTCGGCCACGCGCGCCGACAGGTTGCCAGTGCCCCACTGCTCAACGCCTTTTTGCAAATTTTCTAAACGACGTGTCAGTCGGCGCACGATGGGGTAGGTGCCCAAGGCCACAGCCAGTGCGACCAAACCCAAAGTCCAGGCAAAGCCAAATGGCGGGCGTGACCAAAACGTGTGCGGCGGACGCGGCAAGTGCACGTGCATCAATTCGCCGTTGTGCATGTGCACCATGAACTCGGGCCCCGAACCAAAGTGGCCAGGTGGGTGCGGCATGTCAGGGGCTTGCAACGGGGGCGCCTCCACAGGTAGCCCATCGGGTGGCCGCAGGCGTGCACGGCCTTGGCCCACCGTTTCGCCGGCGGCGTTGCGCACCACCACTTCTCGCAGCGGAGGCTCAGCCGTCATGCGCATGACCCAGCCGGATAACAAACTCAACACCGCCACGGCCAGCACCACGGCCAACCAAATGCGCACGTACAGCGGCAAATGCAAAGAACGGCTGGGGCTGGAAGAAGTGGACATCAGGTCAGTCTTGTTGCTTGGCAAATACATAGCCAACACCGCGCACGGTCAGGATGCGCTTGGGGAACTTGGCGTCGTCTTCAATCGCTGCACGAATGCGACCCATGTGCACATCGATCGAACGGTCAAAGGCTTCGAGCTCGCGCCCGCGAACCGCTTCCATGATTTGGTCACGCGACAGCACACGTCCTGCGCGTTCGGCCAAGACCCACAACAAATCAAATTGGTAGGCGGTCAAATCGCACACGCTGCCGCGTACAGAAACGGTGCGCGCATCGCGATCGAGATCGAGCGAGCCGAATTTCAAGATCTGGTGGGTGTCCTCGGTGGCGGCGCCGGGGGCATGGCGTCGTAGCACTGCGCGGATGCGCGCCAACAACTCGCGTGGTTCAAACGGCTTGGGCAGGTAGTCGTCTGCGCCGAGCTCTAAGCCCACGATGCGGTCCATCGGATCGCCCTTGGCTGTGAGCATCAACACAGGCGTTTGCGCCAATGCACCCGGCAGGGCGCGGATGCGTTTGCACACTTCCAAGCCATCGATGTCGGGCAGCATCAAGTCCAACAGCACCAAGGCGGGAGGTGCGTCTTGCAGCATGCGCAGACCGCTGAGGCCATTGGCCGCGTGTTGCACGGTGAAGCCAGATTGTTCAAGGTACTCACTCACCATGTGAGCAAGGCGGTGGTCGTCTTCGATCAGGAGCAAGGTGTTCATGGTGAATTCATCATGCCCGGGCTTGTGTGCGCTTCTCTGTCGGAAAAGTAAAGACCACGTAAATCAAGGCGTGGTGTCTGGATGCGCATCGCCATGCGCCACCGGCAAGATGCGCGTGGCCAGCCACACCAGCAGCAGCACCGGCGCCCCCAGCAAGGCGGTGCTGGTGAAGAACGCTTCGTAGCCATGGGCATCGACATACACCCCCGAAAATCCTGCTAACCACTTGGGTGCCAGCAACATCATCGAGCTGAACAGTGCGTATTGCGTGGCTGAGTAGTTGATGTTGGTCAAGCTTGACAGGTAGGCAATGAACGCGGCGGAGGCAATGCCACTGGCCAAGTTGTCGGCCGAAATCACCCACACCAACGCCGTCAAGTCATGGCCGCGCGTGGCCAACCAGGCAAACAACAAGTTGGTGACGGCACTCAACACCGCACCCAGCATCAGAATGCGCATCACGCCCAAGCGCATCGACAGCACGCCACCAACGAAGGCGCCTAACAAGGTCATGAGCACGCCAAACACTTTGGTCACCGCCGCCACTTCGTCTTTGGTGTAACCCATGTCCACATAAAACGGATTGGCCATGATGCCCATCACCACATCACTGATGCGGTACACCGCAATCAACCCCAAGATCAGTGCCGCCTGCCAGCGGTAGCGACGAATGAACTCGGCAAACGGCTCAATCAGCGCACCTTGTAGCCATTCACGTGCACTGCGTGCGGGGGGCAGTTCGCGTGGCAAGGGTTCAGGAGACAACAGCACGGTCAACACGCCCAAGCCCATCGAGGCGGCCATCACCAAATAAGCGGTTTGCCAGGCCGCGTGTTGGTAGGCGGTGTCTTCGCTGCCTGCGGCGCGTGCAGCAATCCACAGCACGCCTGCGCCGGCCCAAATCATGGCGAGGCGGTAGCCGGTTTGGTAGGTGGCGGCCAAGGCGGCTTGGTGTTGCGCATCGGCAGATTCAATGCGAAACGCATCCAGTGCAATGTCTTGTGTGGCAGAGCCAAACGCCACCAGCAGGGCGCACCACACCACCGGTTCAAGCGCTTGTTGTGGGTCTAGCAAGGCCATGCCCACCAAGCCCGCCACCACCATGGTTTGTGCCAACAACAACCAACTGCGGCGGCGCCCCAGCGTGTGTGTGAGCCAGGGCAGGGGCAGCCGGTCTACCAACGGTGCCCACACCCACTTGAAGCCATAGGCCAAGCCCACCCAACTTAAAAAGCCAATCGTGCTGCGGTCAATTCCCGCTTCGCGCAGGCGAAAGCTCAAGGTGCCGAGCACCAACAGCAGCGGCAGTCCGGCTGAAAATCCCAGGCACAACATGCGCCAAGACGCCGGCTCTAGATACACCTGAAACGCGGCCAACCAACCTGGTTTTTGCGCGGCTGTGTCTGACGTGGAGGCGTGACTTGTTGTATCGTTCATAACCCCTATTTTCAGGCTTTCACAAAGAGACTTCTTTCATGCTCACCAAACGTGCTTTTCTTTACGGTTGTGTCGGTTGCGCTTGCGGCTTGGGCAGCGGCGTGTTGCTGGCGCGCGAGGGGGTGGAGGTGAATCGGGAGGCCTCGGTCTTTGCCGGGTTGGTGCCGGCGGCAGAGGTGGAGCAATCGGCCCACAAACAGTACAGCGACATGATGAAAGACGCGGCCAGCAAAAAAGCCCTGGGCCCCGATGACCATCCGCAAGTCATCCGCTTGCGTCGCATTGCCAAAGCCATCATTCCGCACAGCTTTGACTGGAACCCGCGTGCCAAAGAATGGACTTGGGAGGTCAACTTGGTGGGCTCGAATCAGATCAACGCGTTTTGTATGCCCGGCGGCAAGATTGCTTTCTACACCGGCATCTTGAATCAACTGCAGCTCACCGACGACGAGGTGGCCATGGTCATGGGCCACGAAATCGCGCATGCCTTGCGCGAACATGCCCGTGAGCGCATGGGCAAGGCCACCGCCACCAACGGTGTGGCGGCCATTGGCAGCACCGTGGCCTCGGTATTTTTTGGCGTCAACCCGCAGCTCACTGACTTGGTGGCCAAGCAAGGTGCGAATTTGTTGAACCTTAAGTTCAGCCGCGATGACGAAACCGAGGCCGACTTGGTGGGCATGGAAATCGCGGCGCGTGCGGGCTTTGACCCACGCGCGGGCGTGACCTTGTGGGAAAAAATGAGTGCTGCCAACAAGGGCGCTCCCCCGCAGTGGCTCAGCACCCACCCCTCGGGCACCACGCGCATTCACGAAATTCAGGCCAACCTGCCCAAGGTGATGCCGCTCTACGAGCGGACCAAATAAGCGCGGGCTTCAGGTCCCACCCACATAGGGGTTGGTGCGACGTTCCCGCCCAAACGTGCTCTCGGGGCCGTGGCCGGGTATGAACACTGTGTCGTCGCCCATGGGCCACAAACGTTGGGTGATGCTGTCAATCAAATCATCGTGGTTGCCGCGTGGGAAATCGGTGCGACCAATGCTGCCGGCAAACAGCACATCGCCCACAAACGCACGCTTGATCTCGGGTGAATAAAACACCACATGGCCTGGCGTGTGGCCTGGGCAATGGCGCACCTGCAAAGTGTGTTGGCCGAGCGTGACCGTGTCGCCGTCGTGCAACCAGCGTGTGGGCGTGAACGGACGTGCGGGGGGGAAGTGGTAGCTGGCAGCGGCCTGTGGCAAACCGTCAATCCAAAACTGATCGCCTTCGTGCGGGCCGATGATGGGCAGGTTCAGCTGCTCGGCCAAATCGGCGGTGGCACCGGCGTGGTCGATGTGGGCGTGGGTGATCCAAATTTGCTCCAACGTCACGCCGAGTTGTTGGCATGCGTTTGCCAGCACGGGCAAATCGCCACCGGGATCGATGATGGCGGCCTTCATGGTTTCGTCGCACCACACGATGGAACAGTTTTGTTGGAACGGGGTGACGGGGACGGTTTCGTACTGCAGCATTCGGAAATGGTAGCGCGAATCGCTACCTTAACCTGCCGGGAATTGCGCGCCGACTGTGTCAATCAACTCGGGCAGAGTACGCACCCCCATTTTTTCCATCACGTGGGCGCGGTGCAGTTTGATGGTGGCCGGGGCCGCCCCATCAAATGCCGCAATCTGTTTGTTGGAATAGCCGCGCACCATCCACTTGCAAATTTCTAACTCTCGCGGGGTGAGCTGCTGCAGTTGTTTGGCGATGGCTTGCTTTTGATTTTCTTGTTGTAAGGCTTGCTGCGCCGTGTGCATCGCGCGCGCCACGACTGCCAGCATGGCTTGTGCGGTGAAGGGTTTGAGCAAAAAATCAAAAGCCTCTTGTTTCATGGCGGTGATGATTTCATCGGGACGGCTGTCGCCGCTCATGAAAATCACAGGCGCCTGCAGGCCCGTGTTTTTGAGGTGTGCTTGCAGCCCGACGCCGGTCATGCCTGGCATGCGCATGTCGAGCAGCAGCACCGCTGGGGCAGACGGTGGGGTGTGTTCTAAAAATGCGTGCGCGCCGTCGTGCACGCTGACGGTGTAGCCCACGCGTTCCAACAGGGTGCGCACGCTGCGACGCACGGAGGCATCGTCGTCGATCACCACCACATGGCCCAAGGCGGGTAAGTTGTCAGGATTGCTCAGCATCTTTGCTGCTCATTATTCCGTACAGCTTGGCCCCGTGTTCAATCGCCATCGTGGCATAGGTGATGTTGCCTTTGACATCGGCACCCGCGTGCAGCTCCACCCGTCCGGTGGAGGCAATGTTGCCTGTCACCACCCCGTTGACTGAGGCTTGTTGGGCATTGATGTCACCTTCAACATGGCCTTGTGCCATGACTGCGAGTTGTGCGTTGGGGCCACCGTTGACATCGATGTTGCCCACCACATGTCCGTTCAGCTGCACTTGGTCTTGCGACACGATGTTGCCCACAATCACCGTGGATTTGCCAATGACCGTGGGGTGGCGTTGGGCTTCTTGGTCAGCGGAGCCCCGTTTGAGCGGCTTGAACATGACCTCAGCGCGTCACGGACGCTTCTACCAACGACAGGCGCTGAGACGCCCCTTCGGGTAACGCCACCAGACCGCCTTGAAAATAAATTTTGATGAGCGACAAATTTGCGCTCGAAATTTGCCAGGGCGCAGTGCCATAAACGCTCTGGCTTTCGCCCGCCTTCATTTGCAGCAAGGTGGCCCGCTTTTGGGCATCGACCACACACACCTGGGCGGTGGTGCTGCTGACCAAATACACATAACGCCCCTCTTTGTGCGCTTGCAGCGGTGTGAGCTGTGGCATCGCCTCGGTGCTGAATGCACACGCCGTGTCTGCTGTGGCCGCGGGTGTTGCCGCAACGGGTTGGGGCGGTGTCTTGGTTTCCGCAATGACGGGGATGGCAGCAATGGCGGCAGGCGAGGGCGCCGGGGCGTGGGCGGTGACTCTCGGTGTGTGCGCTGTGGCGCGCCGGGTGCCATAAATGGCCAAGCCACCAAGTGCCAACAGCAACAACAAAAATGCGCCCACTGGCTGTTTGTGCTTCTGCAACCGCTGACCCACCACGTGAAAAGCACTGAACACGGGGCGGGCCAAAGCGGGGCGGTGGCTCATCGCGGCGATTTGGTCCAAAACTTCTAGGCGCGCGTCGTCGGCCGACACCACCACAGCGCTGGGTGTTGGCGTTGGGTGTGTCGGTGGCGTTACGCCCAAGACCATCAACACCCGTTTGTAGGCTTGGCGTTTGATCGTGTCGGAATAAAAATAGCGCCCGCTTTCGCCACTCTCCAGTTCGCGCACTTGTCCCGCCGATAGACACGCTTTGCGCGCCAGTACCAACACGTCCATGTCTGCCGCTTCGCGCAACGCGCGCAGATAAGCCGCGTCACAGTTTGTGAACGCGTCGGGTGGCGGGGATGAACGATCGGGCGGTGTCATAAGAGCAAGCGCAACTCTCTCAGCCCGTGGGGTTGCGGTCAATACGCCGATGGGCGTAGATCAAGGCCCCAGGGGCAGGCGCAAGGTCACGATGGCGCCCTGCACGGGTGCGTTGGCAATGACCAGGTCACCGCCATGTTTCTCGGCAATGGCTTTCGAGATAGAAAGCCCCACGCCCAAGCCCTTGTCTTTGGTGGTGAAAAAGGCGTTGCCTAAATGGTCTTTCACCGCATCGGTGATGCCCACTCCCGTGTCTCGAAACTGGATCACGGCGTCAGGCCCCTCTTTGTGAATCGAGATGGACAGCACGCGTTCGGTGGTGTCTTGCATGGCCTCAATGGCGTTGCGATACACATTCAGCACGATTTGCGAAATCTCCACCTTGTCGCACCACACATGCAGCGCATGCGGCACGTCGTAGTCGAATGCCACCCCATTGAGACGGGCTTCGTAACTCACGATGGTGGCGATATCGCGCAGCAAGTGAACCAATTCGTTTTCTTGAAAGTTGATGGCTTGGGGCTGGATGTAGTTGCGAATACGCGCAATCAACTCCATCGAGTGCGCCAGCGTTTTTTGAACCTCTTCCAGGCCTTGGGTCAGGGCGGTCGGTGAGATGCCTTCGGTTTGGTTTTGGTCCTTGATGTGTTCCAAGTCCAGGGCGATCGAGGTCAGAGGTTGCGACAGTTCATGTGCAAACGATGTGGCCATCAACCCGATGGAGCGTTGGCGCTCCAACTGTTCCACTTGGCGCGACAGTTTGGATTCTTGTGCTTTCACTGCGCGCTCAAGATACAAGCCCACAAAGGCAAAGTTGCCGACCACGGCCAACAACAAGCCGGAGGTGACGGTCAGCATGCCGTCGATTTCGGAGCTGCTGACGTCCGGTTCGGTGTAGCCCGTCACCACCAGCAACAACTTGATGGCGTTCAACGCGGCCGCTGCCACAAAGGTGAAAAACAACCACAACAAACTCTGCAGTTTTTCACGCTTGTAAAACGCAAATACCAAATAGCCAATGAACAAGGACTGAGAAACAAAGGCCACCATGCCCACGCTGAACCGAATCAGAGGATGCGGCCAGGCGGTGCGAAAAAACTCGTACACCGCCATGAAAGCTGCGCCAAAGAAAAGCGCCACATAGGGCTCGGGCTTGACGTTGAGCTCCAACTTCAACGCATCAATCTTGATGGCGAAGCCGAACCACAGCAAACCAAACGCAAAGGTGTACGACACAAGGGGGTTGAGCACCAAGCGCAAACCAATCAACATGGCGCCCAGGCCAAACAAAATGCCGCCCAAGCACCACAACGCCACAGCTTTGCGGCGTTGGTTGGCCAAGATGATCCACGACAGAATGGGCAGCAACACATACAGCAACCCGATCAACAGGTAGGCGGTGTGGATGCTGAAGGACTTGAACATGGCGTAGCGACAAGCGCAGAGTGTGTCGGTGGGGCGTATGGTAATTCGGGTAAATTAAAACCATGGAATTGAAACACCACGTCACCTTTTGTAACCCCGCAACGCTGGCAGAGCTGCAAGCCACCCGCGACCTATTTTTGGAATACGCGCAAAGTTTGCGTGTGGACTTGAGCTTTCAATCTTTCGAAGAAGAGTTGGCGCAACTGCCGGGCGAGTACGCGCCTCCGCGCGGTGCATTGCTGCTGGCAAAAGTGGACGGCGCCCTTGCGGGTTGCTGTGCGCTTCGCCCTGCTGACTCGGTGGACTACCCCAATGCAGCAGAAATGAAGCGTTTGTATGTACGTCAAGCCTATCGCGGACAAGGCATTGGGCGCCAATTGGCCGATGCCATCTTGGATGAGGCGCGTCAACTTGGCTACAGTTGCGTGTTGTTAGATACGTTGAGTGACATGGAGGCGGCACGTGCCATGTACGAAGACATGGGGTTTGAAGAGATCCCGCCCTACTATCACAACCCCTATGCCGGGGCGCATTACCTCAAGGTAGAAGTGACATAACGCAGATGCGACTCTCACATTTTTGGACGGCTATTTTTTCGGCGGTGGTGTTTGTGCTGTCGTTTCGCGTGAACCAATTGCTGGACGCGCACTTTGTCTACGCAGCCGGCATCAGTCTTTTGTTTATTCCTGCAGGCGTGAAATTGCTGTTGCTGCTGCTCGGGCGCTTCCCCGCGTATGTGGGGCTGCTGGCCTCGGGCACCTACCTTGGCGCGGGCATTTGGTCAGACCGATCGATGGTGGATATTGTTCTGTTCGCTTTTGTGGGCTTGACCAACTACGCGGTTGCTGCTTTTGGTCTGATGAAGCTGTTGCACATTGACAAAGGGTTGGCGAATTTGCGTTACTGGCACATCGTGTTGTTGTCGGCCGTGGCCAGTGTGTTGAATGGCGTGGTGCATAACCTGATCTACATCTCCCATGAGATCACGTTGACCGAAGAGTTTGCAAGCAAAGCCTTGGCGATGACTTTTGGCGATTTCATGGGCTGTCTTGTCACGGTGGGGCTGTTTCATACCGTGTTGTTGTGGGTTCAATCGCGTCGCACCTCTGTGGTGTCTTGACCCGTGCATGGCATGACAGCATCGGCGGTGAGACGGGGCGTGTGGGGGGTGACCCTGCTGGTGGTCAGCGGGGTTCACGCACAAGCCCTCTATGTGCCCAGCGCCTACAAAGCGAGCTTTGGTGATGGCTTCAAGGCAGCCAAATACAAGACCGGTTACTACACCGCCTACAAAGACGCGGACAACTACGACGGCGTCGAATATGCGCGCCACCATTTCGGCCTCGGCACGTGGTCGAGTTCGGGCGAGCAACTGGCTTACGTGAGCAAGCACACCAGCACCGATGGCTCGGTGAAAAACCTCAGCGTGGGCTACAACACATTGGACGCCAGTCGTCCGTTGTGGACGCTAGACGGCACTTATGCCCAACGGCTGAGTGATCAAACCACCACCGAGCTCACCTTCAACCGCGACCGTGTGGAGGTGCAACCCGCCTTGGTGACGCATGTCTTGGCCAACAGCTACAACCTCAGCGTGGAGCACAAAGTGGCCGAGCCTGTGCGGGTGCAATTCACGGCGGGCGAAACGCGTTACACCGATGGCAACCACCGCCCACTCGCCAAGTTCAAAGCCACGTACGACGTGGGGGCGGTGCAGGGGCTGAACTTGCAATTGCGCAGCCGCTACTTCAAAAACACCGACACCACGGTGACCAGTGGCTATTTCAATCCCTACCGCTTTGTTGAAAACTTGGGCGTGGTGGAACTGAACCGACAGGTTTCGGATTGGGCGCTCAGCGGTAGCGTGGGCTATGGCCGACAAGCCGGTGGCAACGACCCGAAGACGCGGGCTCAAGTGGCTGAGTTCTCGGCCACCTCACCCCTGACGAGCCGTGTGTTTGTGCGCACCAAGGCGGGTTACTTTCGTTCGCTCGGTTACAACGGCCCCGACTTTGTTTACCGCTATGTCAGCGAAGACGTGATCGTGGTGTTTTAACTTGGCCGCGCCAATGCTTTGGCCAAAAAATTGATCAACACCGACACCCGGTGTGGCACATACCGGTTGCTGGGCAACACCGCATAAATACCCAAGGGCTCGGGCGCGAAGTCGGTCAGCACGGGCACCACGCTGCCGTTGGCCAAATACGGTTGCGCCATGAAGTCGGGTGGACGTGTGATGCCCAACCCTTGCGCCGCAGCTTGCAACAACGCCTCCCCATTGTTCGCAGCCAGGCGCGGACGAATGGTGACGCTGATGGGCCCCGCCTGTGTGGCAGGGCCTTCTGGCGCCCCGTAGGTCCAGCTGGTGGACTGGAAATCTTGCGAATACACCAAGCACGCATGGTGTGCCAAATCGCGCGGGTGGGTGGGGCGGTTGTGTTGGGCCAGATAGCTGGGCGAGGCCACGGTCAGCAGCTGCGACTCCCCCAGCTTGCGCACGATGTCTCCGGGCTCTAAGCGGCTGGTGATGCGGATGGACAAATCAATGCCTTCTTCAATCAGCTTGCTGCGCCGGTCTGAGAAGTCCATCACCAACTCAATGCGCGAATGTGCCTCGGCAAATTGCAACAACGCTGGCATCAGCCGTTGCAAACCAAAACTCAATGGCAAACCCAAGCGAATGCGCCCACGGGGTTCGGTTTTTTCTTCCAACAAACTCGACTCGGCCGCGTCCACCATGTTCAGAATGACGCGACATTTTTCAAGGTAAGCCGACCCCGCCGTGGTGAGCGTGAGGCTGCGGGTGCTGCGCGTCATCAGCTTGGTGCCCAGCTGTTTTTCCAGTGCTGAGATTTGCCGTGTCACCACCGAGCGCGCCACATCCAGCTGGTCCGCCACGGCGGTGAAGCTGCCGGTTTCGGCCACCCGCACAAAAAGTTGCATTGCGTTGAGTTTGTCCATTGTTGCTAATTTTGCAACAAATAATTGAATATTGGGTGCTTTTTCGGTTGTCGATTCGTTTCTACATTACGGGCTCCACATCGAATCCATCGTATGCAGACCTTTCGCAATGTCCTCTTTGTGCCGCACGGCGCCCCAACGTTTGCCCTGAACCCAGGTGCAGCGGGCGCGGCCATGTCCGCCGTGGTGCAAAAGTTGTCCCCCCCTCGCGCCATCGTGGTGGTGAGCCCGCATTGGGACACCCGCTTGCCCACCGTGAGTGCGGCCACACAGTTGGAAACCATTCACGACTTTTATGGCTTCCCTGCCGAGCTCTACCAGTTGCATTACCCCGCCACGGGCTGCCCCGAGGTGGCCAAAGAAGTGGCCGTCGCTTTGCGTGCGGCAGGCCTTGAGGTGGTGGACGACAGCCAGCACGGCCTCGACCATGGCGCGTGGCAACCCTTGCGCCAAATGTTTCCCGATGCCGATGTGCCCATCGTGCCGCTGTCGATGCAAAGCCACGGTGGCCCTGCGCACGCGTACCGCGTGGGGCAAGCCTTGTCGGTTTTGGCGGAGAACAACATTTGGGTGATTGCCTCGGGCAACATCACCCACAACTTGGGCGACTGGCACCACGCGGCGTCTACGAATGGCCAAACGCCTGCCTATGTGCCCCGATTTGCCGATTGGGTGCAAGCGCAGCTGGAAGCGCATGCGCTGGACACCTTGCTCAATTACCGCCAGCACTCGGCCGATGGCCGTCAAGCGCACCCGAGTGAAGACCACTTGCTGCCGCTCTTCGTCGCTTTGGGCGCCGCAGGTGAGGGCGCGCAACCGCAGGCGTTCTACCGCGGCGTGAGCGACTACGTCATCGCCATGGATGGCTATGCCTTTACCCACTGAGGCCCCCCTGATGCACAACAGTTACACCGCCGTTGCCAAATTTTTCCATTGGGGCATGGCCTTGATGATTCTGGGCTTGCTGGCACTGGGTTTTGTCATGACCGACATGCCTTTGTCGCCCGAAAAGCTGCAGGACTACGCCTGGCACACATGGGCGGGCGTGAGCGTCTTCATGCTCGTGTGGTTGCGTTTGGTCTGGCGTGTGTTGAACCCGCCGCCGGCCTATCCCGACAGCATGCCGCCTTTGCTGCAACGCGCGGCGCATCTGGGGCACGCCGCCTTGTACGGGTTGATGATCGTCATCCCGCTCTCCGGCTGGTTGCTCAGCTCGGCCAAAGGCGTGCCCACGGTTTGGTTTGGTGTGTGGCCACTGCCCGATTTGTTAGAGAAAGACAAAGCCATGGGTCACTTGCTGCACGAAGTGCAT
>JBPCSU010000013.1:0-3646 GCA_051006815.1 Limnohabitans sp. | reverse complement strand
CGCACCCAGATGTCGGCCTGGATGTATTCCATGATGTGGCCGATGTGGAAGTTGCCGTTGGCGTAGGGCAGGGCGGTGGTGACGAAAAGCTGGCGCTGGGACATTTGAAAACAAGACCTTAGGGCGAAGGGGTCGATTTTAGTTCCTGCAGAATGTGCGAATGAACTTACCTACCTTTGACGAATTCAAGCAAAAGTCCTTGGCAGCGGGCTTCGATGAAGTGCTGGAGCGCGACTGGGCGCCCAACACGGTGCTGGACACGCATACCCACCCTTTTTCAGTGCAGGCGGTGGTGACCCGAGGCGAGATGTGGCTCACGATGCAGGGCCAAACCCTGCACCTGTTGCCGGGCTCGACCTTCGCACTGGACCGCGAGGTGCCGCACGACGAGCGCTACGGTGCCGAAGGCGCCACCTACTGGGTGGCTCGCAAAAACTAACCTGCCGCCAGTCGCCTGCATGACCTGTGCAGCGGGCGGGCCCCTGCCGCGCGCTAGACTTGCGCGCAACTCCTATGTAAAGAAATGCTTATGTCTCTGAATGAACAAACCCTGACCGCAGCCCTGCAAGCGGTGATCGACCCCAACACAGGCAAAGACTTTGTCAGCAGCAAGGCATTGAAAAACTTGCAGATTCAAGGCGGCGATGTGTCGTTTGATGTGGTGCTGGGCTACCCCGCCAAAAGCCAAATCGCAGATCTGCGCAAGGCCTTGATCGCTGCGGCCAAAACCGTGGCGGGGGTGGACAACGTGTCGGCCAACATCACCGTCGACATCGTGGCGCACGCAGCGCAGCGCGGCGTGGCGTTGTTGCCGCAGGTCAAAAACATCATTGCCGTGGCCTCCGGCAAAGGGGGGGTGGGCAAAAGCACCACCGCCGCCAACTTGGCGTTGGCCTTGGCCGCTGAAGGTGCCAATGTGGGTTTGCTGGATGCCGATATTTATGGCCCCAGCCAGCCCATGATGATGGGCATTGAAGGCCGCCCCGAAAGCGATGACGGCCAAACCATGGAGCCGTTGGAGAACTATGGCGTGCAAGTCATGTCCATCGGTTTCTTGGTGGACCAAGACGAAGCCATGATCTGGCGCGGTCCCATGGCCACGCAAGCTTTGGAGCAGTTGCTGCGCCAAACCAACTGGAAGTCACTCGACTATCTGATCATCGACATGCCACCCGGCACCGGTGACATTCAGCTCACGCTGAGCCAGCGCGTGCCCATGACGGGCGCGGTGATCGTCACCACGCCACAAGACATCGCGTTGCTCGATGCCAAAAAAGGCATCAAGATGTTTGAGAAGGTGGGCGTGCCCATTCTCGGTTTGGTCGAAAACATGGCGGTCCACGTGTGCACGAACTGCGGCCATGTGGAACACATTTTTGGTGCCGACGGCGGCAAGAAGATGGCCGAGCAATACGGCATGGACTATCTCGGTGCCTTGCCCCTGAACATGCAAATTCGCTTGCAAGCCGACAGTGGCAAACCCACGGTGGTGGCTGACCCCGAGGGCGATGTGGCCGCCATTTACAAAGCCGTCGCGCGTCAAGTGGCGGTGAAGATTGCGGCCAAAGCCAAAGACTTTTCCAGCAAGTTCCCCAGCATCAAGATTTCGAAAGAGACTTGATTCCACACATGTCCCAGCGCCCCAGCCTTCAAGTCGCCGTGGTCATGCGCAGAGAGCGCGTGCCTGGCGACATGAGCCGCTGGCAACCTTGGCGCTGGGTGTTGCACGATGTGACGGGCCACGATTTGGTGCCCCATGCCGAGCACTTTGGCACCGAGCCACGTTGCTTGCGCCAAACCGATGACGAGCAAATTTGGCTGCATCCCGGCTTCACGGTGGCGTTGTTCAAAGACGATGCCGAGGGCTACTACCTCAACGCCACGTCGCCCGCGCCGTGCTGGTTTGTATTGTGGCGCATGGAAGAAGAACCCTGCCTGTCTGACGAAGTGATGGCCGTGCCCGCGATGGTCAGCCTCAGTTACCACGATGCAGGGCGCTGGCTGGATGCGCAAGAAAACGTCGATCAAGTGCCCGCCCCCCCCGAGGTGGTGGCATGGATGACCGAGTTCATGGATGAACACTTGGTGGTCGAGGCCAAGCGCCGCAAACGCCCTGACAGCTTTCGCCCCTTGCAAGACCGTTTTGGCAATCCTGCCTCGGTGAGCACCGACAAAATTCGCGGAGGCCACCATGGCCAATGACGACGGCTTTTTAAGCCGCTGGTCGCGCCGCAAAGCGGATGTGCGCCAAGGCAAGCCGTTGGATGAACCGGTGCTGCCTATCCCCGCAGCACCCGTCCGTGGCTCAGAACCGGCACGCTCGGTGACGACGCCCACGGCCAACGCTGCTGCTGCGCACGAACCCGGCAACAAACCGTCCCTCACGCTGGACGACGTGCAGCAACTCACCCCCGAGTCTGACTACGCCGACTTCATGGCTCGCGGCGTGGCGCCTGATGTGAAAAATGCGGCGATGAAAAAGCTGTTCACCGATCCCCACTTCAATGTGATGGACCGCATGGACGTCTACATCGACGACTACACCCAGCCCGACCCTCTGCCGGCTGCCATGCTGCGCCAAATGGCGAGTGCCCAGTTTTTGAATTTGTTTGACGACGAAGGTGACAAACCTGCTGCTGAAAACGTGGCACAGTCCGTCCCTGCTGTTGATCTCCCTTCCAACCCCGAGCCTGCCACGCATGACCACGCTGATTTGCGACTGCAACCAAACCCAACCTCTCGACCCGAAGGCACTGGGCCAAAGCCTGTCTGAAGACCTCACCCTGCACACCGCCTTGTGCCGCCGTGAGGCCGGTGCGTTTGTGAAAGCTGTGCAAGGCACGGACGATGTGGTGGTGGCTTGCACCCAAGAGCAACGTTTGTTTGGTGAGTTGGCTGTGGAGGCGCAAGCCAAAACCTCGGTCATCAAATTTGTGAACATCCGCGAAACAGGGGGCTGGAGCCAAGACGCGAAGAACGCATCGCCCAAAATTGCGGCGCTGTTGGCCGCTGCGCATTTGCCCGACCCCGAGCCTGTGCCCACAGTGACTTTCAAAAGCGCAGGCCGTTTGTTGATTCTGGGCGCGTTGGACCAAGCCGAGCAAGCCGCCGCGCTGCTGGCCGACACCTTGAACGTGACCCTCTTCACCCAAGGCGCAGGGGACGCCGGTGGCGCGCAGACGCGCCGCTACCCCGTGTTGGGCGGTCAGGTGGTGCGCATCGACGGTTGGTTGGGCGCTTTCAAACTCACCTGGCAAAACAACAACCCGATTGACCTGGATGTGTGCACCCGCTGTAACGCGTGTGTGGCCGCGTGCCCTGAGCAAGCGATTGGCCTCGACTACCAAGTGGACTTGAGCAAGTGCAGCGCGCACCGCGACTGCGTGACCGCGTGCGGTGCCGTGGGTGCCATCAATTTCCAACGCACACCGCAAGAAGAAACTGCCGAGTTTGATTTGGTGCTCGACTTGCGTGCGCAGTCGGCCTTCAACCGCCACGCGCTGCCGCAAGGTTATTTCCGTGAAGCCAGTGCGGCCAACTTGCTGCGCTTGCGCGAGTTGGTGGGCGAGTTTGAAAAGCCCAAGTTCTTTGCCTACAAACAAAAACTGTGCGCGCACAGCCGCAACGAAAAAGTTGGTTGCAATGC
>JBPCSU010000012.1:0-14041 GCA_051006815.1 Limnohabitans sp. | reverse complement strand
TTTTCGCGCGGCAAATTTCGTGTGCGCGGTGACACGATTGACGTGTTCCCCGCCGAACACTCAGAGCTGGCCATTCGCATCGAGCTGTTTGACGACGAGATCGAAAGCTTGCAACTGTTTGACCCCCTCACAGGTCGGATTCGCCAAAAGATTCCACGCTTCACCATTTACCCATCGAGCCACTACGTCACGCCGCGTGACCGCGTGTTGGCGGCGGTAGAGACCATCAAGGTGGAGCTGGCTGACCGTTTGAAAGAACTGGTCGGTATGAACAAGCTGGTCGAAGCGCAGCGCCTAGAGCAACGCACACGGTTCGATTTGGAAATGCTCAGCGAAGTGGGACACTGCAAAGGCATTGAGAACTACACCCGCCATTTGTCGGGCGCTGCGCCTGGTGCGCCGCCCAGCACCTTGACCGACTACATGCCCAAAGACTCGGTGATGTTTTTGGACGAAAGCCACGTCATGATTGGTCAACTGGGTGGCATGTACAACGGTGACCGTGCGCGTAAAACCACCTTGGTGGAATACGGCTTTCGCTTGCCCAGTGCTCTGGACAACCGCCCCCTCAAGCTGGAAGAGTTTGAAAAACGCATGCGCCAAGTGGTGTTCGTTTCGGCCACGCCTGCAGAGTACGAAAAGACCCATGCGGGGCGCGTGGTCGAACAAGTGGTGCGCCCCACGGGTTTGGTGGACCCCTTGGTGGAAGTGCGGCCCGCGACGCACCAAGTGGACGATGTGCTGCAAGAAATCCGTATCCGTGTGGACTTGAACGAGCGCGTGCTCATCACCACGCTGACCAAGCGCATGGCCGAGCAGCTCACCGACTACCTGACCGACAACGGCGTGAAAGTGCGCTACCTGCACAGCGATGTGGACACCGTGGAACGTGTCGAAATCTTGCGTGACTTGCGCCTCGGCGCTTTTGATGTGTTGGTAGGCATCAACTTGTTGCGCGAGGGCATTGACTTGCCCGAGGTGTCGTTGGTGGCGATCTTGGATGACGACAAAGAAGGCTTCTTGCGCTCCGAGCGCAGCTTGATTCAAACCATTGGCCGTGCGGCGCGTAATTTGAGTGGCAAAGCCATTTTGTATGCCGACCGCATGACGGACTCGATGAAGAAAGCCATTGGCGAAACCGAGCGTCGCCGTGCCAAACAAATTGCCCACAACGAAGCACACGGCATCACGCCACGTGGGGTGTTCAAGCAAGTGCGCGACTTGATTGATGGTGTCTACAGCGAGAAGGCTGGCAAAGAAGCCCAAGCTCGCGAGTTGCAACGTGCCGCGATTGAAGACATGAGCGAGCGCGATGTGGCCAAAGAAATCAAACGCTTGGAAAAGCTGATGATGGAACACGCCCGCAACCTCGAGTTCGAAAACGCTGCCCGCGTGCGCGACCAATTGGCCGTTTTGCGCGAGCAAGCCTTTGGTGGGGCGGGGCATGACAGAGTACCCGAGCAAATTCGTGGGGATTGAGCTATACTTGACCTAATTAGTCGACAAAGCCCAACCTGAAGGAGCTTGCCATGCGTCTCACCACCAAAGGCCGTTTTGCGGTCACCGCCATGATTGACTTGGCCCTGCGTCAAAACAGCGGGCCCGTCACTCTGGCCGCGATCAGCCAACGCCAACAAATCTCTCTCTCTTACCTCGAGCAGTTGTTCGGTAAGCTGCGTCGCCATGACCTGGTGGAATCCACCCGTGGCCCTGGCGGCGGTTACTCGCTGGGCCGCAAAGCCACTGACATCACCGTGGCCGACATCATTTTGTCGGTGGACGAACCCATTGACGCCACCCACTGCGGCGGCAAAGAAAACTGCTTGGGCGAAACCGGCCGTTGCATGACGCACGAGTTGTGGGCATCGCTGAACCAACGCATGGTTGAGTTTTTGGACTCGGTCACCCTGCAAAAGTTGGTCGACGACCAACTCGCCAAAGGCGTGGAAATCGAAAACAAGCCCACCTTGAAGCGCGCGATTTCGCCGATGCCTGTGGTCAAACCGATCCGCGTGAATGCGCCCAACTCGGTCTTCGCCTTGGGTAACACCTTGGCCAAAAGCTAAACAGCGGCAACGCTAAAACCTGACGAGCCCATCATGGACATGACCCCTCATTTCCCTATTTACCTTGACTACGGCGCCACCACGCCCGTGGATCCACGCGTGGTTGACGCCATGATTCCCTGGTTGCGTGAGCACTTTGGCAACCCCGCATCGCGCAGCCATGCATGGGGCTGGGAAGCCGAAGCCGCTGTCGAAAAAGCCCGTGAAGACGTGGCGGCCCTTATTGGTGCCGACCCCCGCGAAATCGTGTGGACGTCGGGTGCGACCGAGTCCAACAACTTGGCTATCAAGGGCGCTGCGCATTTCTACAAATCCAAAGGCAAGCACCTGATCACGGTGAAGACCGAGCACAAAGCCGTGCTCGACACCATGCGTGAGTTGGAGCGCCAAGGCTTTGAGGTGACCTACCTCGACGTGCAAGAAGACGGCATGCTGAACATGGACGTGCTCAAAGCGGCCATTCGCCCCGACACGATTTTGATCAGCGTCATGTTCGTAAACAACGAAATCGGTGTGATCCAAGACATCGCTGGCATTGGCGCCTTGTGTCGCGAAAAAGGCATCATCTTCCATGTCGATGCCGCGCAAGCCACAGGCAAAGTCGAGATCAATTTGGCCACCTTGCCGGTGGACTTGATGAGCTTGGCTTCACACAAAACCTATGGCCCCAAAGGCATTGGCGCCTTGTATGTGCGCCGCAAACCCCGTGTGCGCTTGGAAGCGCAAATGCACGGAGGCGGCCACGAGCGCGGCATGCGCAGCGGTACCTTGCCCACCCACCAATGCGTTGGCATGGGCGAAGCCTTCCGCTTGGCCAAGCTTGAAATGGCGCAAGACTTGGCCAAAGCCCAAGCCTTGCAAAAACGTTTGCTCGATGGCTTGACCGACATGGAGCAAGTGTTCATCAACGGCAACCTCGAACACCGCGTGCCGCACAACTTGAACATCAGTTTCAACTATGTGGAAGGCGAGTCGTTGATCATGGGCATCAAGGGCTTGGCTGTGTCGTCCGGTTCTGCCTGCACCTCGGCCAGCTTGGAACCCAGCTATGTGTTGCGCGCCTTGGGCCGCAGCGACGAGTTGGCTCACAGCAGTTTGCGTATGACGATTGGTCGCTTCTCGACCGAAGAAGAAATCGACTATGCGATCGAAACCATTCGCCTCAACGTGGCCAAACTGCGTGAACTCAGCCCCTTGTGGGACATGTACAAAGAAGGCATCGACCTGTCCACCATCCAGTGGGCAGCGCACTAATTAAGGAGATTCACCATGGCTTATTCTGAAAAAGTAATCGACCACTACGAAAACCCCCGCAACGTGGGCTCGTTTGACAAGGGTGACGACTCGGTGGGCACCGGCATGGTTGGCGCCCCTGCGTGCGGCGACGTGATGAAGTTGCAAATCAAGGTCAACCCCACCACGGGCGTGATTGAAGATGCGCGTTTCAAAACCTACGGCTGTGGCTCGGCCATTGCGTCCTCGTCCCTCGTGACCGAGTGGGTCAAAGGCAAAACCTTGGACGAAGCCGCGGCTTTGAAAAACAGCGAAATCGCAGAAGAGCTGGCGCTGCCACCCGTGAAAATTCACTGCTCCATCTTGGCCGAAGACGCCATCAAGGCGGCTGTGGATGACTACAAAAAGAAACACGCGGCGTAATCCATCATGGCTGTCTCACTGACTGAATCTGCGGCACGACACGTGACCCGCTACCTGGCCAAACGCGGCAAAGGCGTGGGCGTGCGCTTGGGCGTCAAGACCACGGGTTGCTCGGGCTTGGCCTACAAGCTGGAGTACGTGGACGAACAAGAGCCGGAAGACGTGATCTTTGAAGACCACGGCGTGAAGGTGTTGGTGGACCCCAAGAGCTTGGCCTACATCGATGGCACCCAACTCGACTTTGTGCGTGAAGGCCTGAACGAAGGTTTCAAATTCCACAACCCGAACGAACGCGACCGTTGCGGTTGCGGCGAATCGTTCCGTATTTAAGTCGAGGGCGACGTGAGCGAACCGGCCAAGCCGTTGTCGGCCCAGCTCGCGGTCAGCGACTTTGAACTCTTTGGCTTGCCCGTGCAGTTTGCACTCGACCGTGCGCAACTCGACGCACGTTGGAAAGACCTGCAACGCGAAGCCCACCCCGATAAATTTGCCGCTCAAGGCACAGCCGCGCAACGCGTGGCCATGCAATGGTCGGTGCGCATCAACGAGGCCTACCAACGCCTGAAAGACCCGATGCGCCGCGCTGCCTACCTGTGCGAACTGGGCGGCGCACCGATCCAAGCTGAAAACAACACCGCCATGCCCGCTGCATTTTTGATGCAGCAAATGGAATGGCGCGAGGCGATGGACGAGGCCACCGATGTGGCCGCACTAGAAGCCCTGCACGACGATGTGCAGCAAGCCCACCAAGCTGCCTTGCAACACTGTGCGCAACTGATTGACAACGCGCATGACTTAGCGGGCGCTGCACAACAGGTGAGGGCGCTGATGTTCATTGAGAAATTCATGCACGACATTGAAGTCCGCATCGACTGAGACAATACACCCCTATGGCGTTGTTACAAATTTCCGAGCCCGGTCAAGCCCCCGATCCGCATCAGCGACGCATTGCGGTAGGCATTGATTTGGGCACCACCCATTCTTTGGTGGCGGCCATGCGCAATGGCGTGGCCGAATGTTTGCCCGATGCCGAAGGGCATGTCATCTTGCCGTCGGCGGTGCGTTACCTGGAGAACGATGGCCGTCAAATTGGCCGTGCGGCGTTGGCGTCGCAAGCCGAAGATCCGCAAAACACCTTGGTGTCTGTCAAGCGTTTCATGGGCCGTGGCGTTGCCGACATTGCCAACCGCGACAAACTGCCCTATGTGTTTGTCGACAAGCCCGGCATGTTGGCGATTCAAACCCGTGTGGGCGAAAAATCGCCGGTCGAGGTGAGTGCGGAAATCTTGGCCACCTTGCGCTTCCGTGCCGAAGACACGTTCAACGACGATTTGTACGGCGCGGTCATCACCGTGCCTGCGTACTTTGACGATGCGCAGCGCCAAGCCACCAAAGACGCGGCGCAACTCGCAGGCATCCACGTGCTGCGCCTCATCAACGAACCCACCGCTGCTGCGATTGCCTATGGCTTGGACCAGGCCAGCGAAGGCGTGTATGCGGTGTACGACTTGGGGGGCGGCACCTTTGATATTTCGATTCTGCGTTTGACGCGCGGCGTGTTTGAAGTGCTGGCCACTGGCGGCGACTCTGCCTTGGGCGGTGACGACTACGACCGTGCGTTGGTCGAGTGGGTGCAGGCACAAACCGGTTGCGCCATTGCCACGCCGGCTGATAAATCGAATGTGTTAGTGGCGGCACGAGCCTGCAAAGAAGCCTTGTCGTCGGCAACGTCTGCGCAGTTTGAGGTGGTGTTGTCAGGCGGCGCAATCCGCCATACCGTCACACGTGCTGAGTTTGATGCGGCCACGGCCGCCTTGACCCAGCGCACCTTGTCTGCGGTGCGAAAAGCTTTGCGCGATGCCAAGCTCAGCAAGGACGACATTCAAGGTGTCGTCATGGTGGGCGGCTCCACCCGCATGCCACAAGTGCAACAGGCCGTGGCCGACTTGTTGGGCTGCGCGCCCTTGAACAACTTGAACCCCGATGAAGTGGTGGCCCTCGGTGCCGCCATTCAAGCCAACCAGCTCGCCGGCAACAACCCGGATGGCGAGTTGCTGTTGCTCGATGTGATTCCATTGTCGTTGGGCATTGAAACCATGGGCGGTTTGGTGGAGCGCATCGTGCCGCGCAACCAAACCATTCCCACCGCGATGGCGCAAGACTTCACCACCTACCAAGATGGTCAAACTGCCTTGGCCTTGCATGTGGTGCAAGGTGAGCGCGATTTGGTGGCCGACTGCCGCAGCTTGGCCCGCTTTGAGTTGCGTGGCATCCCGCCTATGGCGGCAGGTGCGGCGCGTATTCGCGTGACGTTTACCGTCGATGCCGATGGCATGGTCAGCGTCAGTGCGGTGGAACAAATGAGCGGTGTTACTGCCCAGATCACGGTCAAGCCGTCGTACGGTTTGTCGGACGACCAAATTGCTGCCATGTTGCAAGACAGTTTCAAGACGGCAGAGCAAGACATCAAAGCCCGCGCACTGGTGGAAGCCCGCGTGGACGCAGACCGCATGTGGCTGGCCACGCAAAGCGCGTTGCAAGCCGATGGCGATTTGCTGTCAGCCGAAGACCGCGCACGCATTGATGCGCTGATGGTCGCCACGCTGGAAGCTAAAAAACTCGAAGACGCGGCTGCCATCGAAGCCGCCACCGAAGCACTGGCCAAAGGCACCGAAGCCTTTGCCGCACAACGCATGAACCGAGGCATTCAACATGCCTTGGCTGGACAAAACATCGAGAACATCTAATGCCGGTCATCAAAATCTTGCCCCATGCCGAACTCTGCCCCCAAGGCGTTGAACTGCAAGCTGCTGCAGGCAGCACCATTTGCGAAGTGCTGTTGGAAAACCACATCCACATCGAGCACGCGTGCGACATGAGCTGCGCGTGCACCACTTGCCACGTCATCGTGCGCGAGGGGTTCAACTCGCTCAACGAGGCCGATGAAAACGAAGACGATTTGCTCGACCGCGCTTGGGGCTTGGAACCCCATTCACGCCTGAGCTGCCAAGCCATCGTGGCGCAGCAAAACTTGGTGGTGGAGATTCCGAAGTACACCATCAACCACGCCAAAGAAAATCACTGACATGCGCCAGATTTTTCTAGATACCGAAACCACCGGCTTGTCGCCAGACGAAGGCGACCGGATCGTTGAAATTGGTTGTGTCGAGCTGCTCAACCGCAAGCTCACCGGCAACAACCTGCATTTCTATTTGAACCCTGAGCGCGACAGCCATGAAGAAGCCTTGCGTGTTCACGGCTTGACCTCTGAGTTCTTGAGCGACAAGCCCAAGTTTCCTGAAGTGATGGCGCAGTTGCTCGATTACGTCGCGGGCGCCGAAATCATCATTCACAACGCGCCCTTTGACGTGGGCTTTTTGAACAAAGAGTTGGAGCTGCAGGGGCGTCCCAAGTTCACCACGTATGTCGACAGCATCACCGACAGCATGGCGATGGCCAAAGAGATGTTCCCAGGCAAGCGCAACTCGTTGGATGCCTTGTGTGACCGCTTAGAAGTCGACAACTCCGGCCGCACCTTGCACGGCGCGTTGCTGGATGCGGAATTGTTGGCCGACGTCTACATCAACATGACGCGCGGCCAAGATGCCTTGCTGATGGAGGTGGACAGCGGTGACGAACAATCGGGCACGGCCGAGCAAGTGGACCTGAGTCGTTTTCAGTTGCCCATCCTTGCCGCATCGGAACAAGAAGTGGCGCAGCATGAAGAAGTGCTGGGTCAACTGGATAAATCCAGTCAAGGCAAAACTGTTTGGAGAAATGCCGCAAATTCTGTGGCATAATCTTGGTCTTTCCAGAGATGGAAAGACGGTAAAAATGGGCGATTAGCTCAGGGGTAGAGCACCACATTCACACTGTGGGGGTCGCAAGTTCGAAACTTGCATCGCCCACCATTTTTGCCAAACCCGCGCTGCGTGGCAGCCCACAGTCAAAGGTTCCGCAAGGAACCTTTTTTGTTTTCCGCCTTCTCTTTTTCATCCCCTTGTTTTTCTGTGCATCGCGCCCATGTAGGCGAGAGGCGCAATGCCGCACGCTTGTGTGCACAGGTTTTCTCGAAAGGTCGTTCATGACGCTGTTTTCTCGTTTGTCGAAGGTATGCATCGCAGGGGTATGGGTGTTGAGTGCCACGTTGGCGCTGGCATTGCCCACCCCCAAAGAGATCGAATCGGCCGTCACCGCGGGCCACTACACGCAAGCGGAATCGATGCTGCGTGAGGTGTTGCAAGAAAAACCGCAAAGTGCCAAAGCGCACTACGAGCTGGGCCAAGTGTTGGCGCATGCGCAACGTTACAAAGAAGCGCAAACCGAATTGCAAAAAGCCAAGGACATCGATCCTTCGCTGAAGTTCGCTACCAGTCCCGAGAAATTCAATGCCGTGTGGGCCAAAGTCAATGACTTGGCGTCTGCGCCATCCTCCTCGGTGGTGATGGCGCCTTCGGCGGCTCCAGGGACACATGCGGGGACGCAGGTTGCGCCTACTGCCACACCTGTACCTGCGGCAAGCGGCGGTGGTTTTTCATTGACCTATGTGTGGCTGGCCATTGCGGGGTTGGTGGTGTTGGGGCTTTGGCTGCGTCGTTCTGCGGCCTCTGCCCCGGTTGCAACGTCTGCAGCCGCAGCCCCTGTGCAGCGCGGCTTCGGTGCGCAGTACACGCCCAATGCAGCGCCCACTTATGGCCCACAAGGCTATGCCCCTCAAGGCTACGCACAGCCCAACACGGGTGGCTCCACCATGACCGGTGCCGTCGTGGGCGGCTTGGCTGGCGTGGCGGCGGGCTATGCGCTGTCCAAAGCCTTGGAGGGGGATCACACCTCGTCAGGTGCCGCCTCTGCGCCTAGCCACGCAACGGCTTCTGGCAATGGCGGTTACGTGCCGTTTGATGCCACCGCACAGCCCGACTTGGGCGGGTTTGATGCTGGCTCTGGCAGCGATTGGGACAGCACCGATGCCGGGGGCGGCAGCGACGACAGCTGGTAAAGCGACGCGAAGCCGTTCGCTAAGTGGTGCGGTTCGCTTGCAGCGCTTGAGACACCACGTCTTGGGTCAGTTGCATGGCGGCCTTGTGTGTCGCTGTCATCGGGCGGCGTGCTGACCACACCAGCATCAATTGGCTCATGAGCTTGGGCTTTTCCACGCGGTGCGTGGTGAAGTCCTCGAGTCGTGCAAAGTTGCCCAAGGTGTAGGCAGGCAACACGGCGTAGCCCAAACCTTCTTTCACCAATTCCAAAATCGCATTCAAACCGTCGATCTCCAGCACGATGTGGGGCTTGCAGTTGATGCGCAGCATCTCGGTGTCGATCAGCAGGCGAAATGCGTTCGGTCGGCTCGGCACGATCAGGGGCAACTTGGCCAATTCCGCCAACGACACCACTTTTTTTAAGGGTGATTGGCCCGCCAAGGGGGCAATTTTCTTTCCAGCAATCAACACCAAGGTGTCTTCATGCAGAACCGTCATCTCCAAATCAGGGGAGGGGGCAGGGTTGTACAACACAGCCATGTCCAAGCGGCCCGCGCGCAGGCTTTCCACCATCAACACCGAGAAGCCTTCGGTCAATGACAACTGGGCATGTGGCAAGGTTTTGCGAAACGCCATCGTCAACGGCACAGTGATCAACTTTGACAAACTCGGTGGCAATCCCACAGACACGCGACCCGCCAAGGCGCCCCGCACCGAGCCCAGTTCTTCTTGTGCCACGGCCACTTGGTGCAAGATGCCACGCCCGTGTTCCAGCATCACCAAGCCGGCTTCGGTCACGGTCACGCCACGGCCGTTGCGCATCAGCAAGTTCTGGTGCAACTCGACTTCGAGTTGGCGCACATGGCGGCTCAGCAGCGGTTGCGGAATGTTCAAGGCCTGCGCCGCTTTGGTGAAACTGCCCAACTCGGCGACGCGCACAAATGATTCAATTTGTTTGAGTTCCATAGCGTTCTCTGTTTTGGAATAACCAATTGTCCGTTATTTAAAAACGTTATAGCAGCTAGTTCGTCATTTGAGGCCTGTTTCAGGGGTAAATCTCTAGAATCGTTGGCATGCAAACCCATTCTTCACCTCCTGTGTTGCGCGGCATTTCGTCTATGGCCACCAAGGCGCTGTTGGCTGATTTGACGCAGGCTTACCTGGCCCAAACCGGCGTCACGCTGCAGATCGAGTCGGTCGGTGGTGTGGACGCCGCCAAGCGTGTGCAAGCTGGCGAAGCCTTGGACGTGGTGCTGTTGGCCTCCGACGCGATTGACCGTTTGATGGCTGCAGGCGCCGTTCAACCCGGCAGCCGCAGCGACTGGGTGCGTTCTCCGGTGGCCGTGGCCGTACCCGCCGGTGCCGCACACCCTGACCTGAGCAACGAAGCGGCGGTGAAAGCGGCCGTGTTGGCCAGCCCCACACTCAGCTATTCCACCGGCCCAAGTGGCGTGTACCTTGAATCACTGTTCGCGCGTTGGGGCATTGCCGACGAGGTGAAGGCGCGCATCGTAGTGCCACCTCCTGGCACGCCTGTGGGGGCTTTGGTGGCCAGTGGTCAAGCGGCGCTGGGTTTTCAGCAGCTGAGCGAACTGATTGCCTTGCCTGGCATTGATGTGCTGGGCACCTTGCCTGCCGATGTGGCGTTCATCACCACCTTCTCGGCCGGCGTGCCGCAGGTGATTGCCGACGACGCCAAGCGCGTGGCTGATGTCAACGCTTTTTTGAAATTCCTGGCTTCGCCTGATGTGGAACACGTCAAGCGCAAGCACGGCATGGACTGGTCTTAATTTTTTAAATTCATTTTTTGTAAGGGGTATTTATGTCTCTCATCATCGACGTGCACGGCCACTACACCACAGCGCCCAAGGCCTTGGAAGAATGGCGCAACCGCCAAATCGCAGGCATCAAAGACCCTGCGTCCATGCCCAAAGTGTCTGAGCTGAAAATCAGCGACGACGAGTTGCGCGAAACCATCGAGACCAACCAACTCGCCAAGATGAAAGAGCGTGGCTCTGACATCACCATCTTCAGTCCTCGTGCCAGTTTCATGGCACACCACATTGGCGACTTCAACGTGTCGTCAACCTGGGCGGCTATTTGTAACGAGCTGTGCTTCCGCGTGTCAGAGCTGTTCCCCAACAACTTCGTGCCTGCGGCCATGCTGCCGCAGTCCCCCGGCGTGGACCCCGCCACTTGCATTCCTGAACTGGTGAAATGCGTGGAGCAATACGGCAACGTCGGTATCAACCTGAACCCCGATCCTTCAGGTGGCCACTGGACATCGCCTCCCTTGAGCGACAAGTCGTGGTACCCCATCTACGAAAAGATGGTCGAGTACGACATCCCCGCCATGATCCACGTGTCGACCAGCTGCAATGGCTGCTTCCACACCACGGGTGCACACTACTTGAACGCCGACACCACAGCCTTCATGCAGTGCTTGACCTCGGACTTGTTCAAAGACTTCCCCACCTTGAAGTTCTTGATTCCCCATGGCGGTGGCGCTGTGCCTTACCACTGGGGCCGCTTCCGTGGCTTGGCACAAGAGTTGAAGAAGCCGTTGCTCTCCGAGCACTTGATGAACAACATTTATTTCGACACCTGCGTGTACCACCAGCCCGGCATCGACTTGTTGACCAAAGTGATTCCGGTCAAGAACATCATGTTCGCTTCCGAAATGATTGGCGCCGTGCGCGGCATCGATCCAGAAACCGGTCACTACTACGACGACACCAAGCGCTACATCGAAGCCACGTTGAACCTCAATGCCGAGGAACGCCATCAGGTGTACGAGGGCAACGCACGTCGCGTGTTCTCACGTTTGGACACCAAGCTCAAGTCACAAGGCCGCTAAACCGAGCCACTCAACCTATTTTTCTGGAGACTTCTTATGTACGAACTCGGCGTTGTTTACCGCAACATCCAGCGCGCAGACCGCGCAACCGCTGATGCCTTGGCCGCTTTGGGCTCGGCCACAGTGCACGAAGCCATGGGCCGCGTGGGTTTGCTCAAGCCCTACATGCGCCCCATCTATGCCGGCGCGCAAGTCTCGGGCACAGCCGTGACCGTGTTGCTGCACCCCGGTGACAACTGGATGATGCACGTGGCGGCAGAACAAATTCAACCGGGCGACATCGTGGTGGCTGCCATCACGGCCGACTGCACCGATGGTTACTTTGGTGATTTGTTGGCCACATCGTTCCAAGCCCGCGGTGCGCGCGCCTTGATCATCGACGCGGGTGTGCGCGATGTGAAAGAACTCACCAAGATGAACTTCCCCGTGTGGAGCAAAGCCATCAGCAGCAAAGGCACCATCAAGGCCACCATCGGCTCGGTCAACATCCCCGTGGTGTGTGCCGGCATGTGGGTGAACCCTGGCGATGTGATCGTGGCCGACGACGACGGTGTGGTCTGCGTGCCTGCTGCCATCGCCGCCAAAACCTTGGCCACGGCGCAAGCCCGTGAAGCCAACGAAGGCGAGAAGCGCGCCAAGCTGGCCTCTGGCGTGCTGGGCTTGGACATGTACAAAATGCGCGAGCCCTTGGCCGCTGCAGGTTTGAAATACATCGATTGAGGAGCAGACCATGAGCAAACCCACTTCTGGTGACTTCACCAAAACCGCTGGCTGGATGGACTGGTACACCGGCCCTGCGCAACCGAAATTCAAATTGCCTGCAGGCGCTGTCGATGCACATTGCCACGTGTTTGGCCCAGGCAACGAATTCCCTTACGCCCCCGAGCGCAAGTACACCCCATGCGATGCGTCAAAACAGCAGCTGTATGCCTTGCGTGACCACTTGGGCTTTGCCCGCAACGTGGTGGTGCAAGCCACCTGCCACGGTGCCGACAACCGCGCCATGGTCGATGCCTTGGTGCATTCAGGCGGTAAGGCGCGTGGCGTGGCCACCGTCAAACGCAGCGTGACAGAAGAAGAGCTGCAAGCTCTGCACGACGCAGGTGTGCGTGGCGTGCGCTTTAACTTTGTGAAGCGCTTGGTCGACTTCACGCCCAAAGATGAACTGCTTGAAATTGCCCGACGCGTTCAGATGTACGGTTGGCATGTGGTGATTTATTTTGAAGCAGTCGACTTGCCAGAGTTGTGGGACTTCTTCACTGCTTTGCCCACCAACGTGGTGGTGGACCACATGGGTCGTCCCGATGTGACCAAGCCTGTGGATGGTCCTGAGTTCGAGTTGTTTGTGAAGTTCATGCGCGAGCATCCCAATGTGTGGAGCAAGGTCACGTGCCCTGAGCGTTTGTCGGTGTCGGGCCCCAAAGCCTTGAACGGTGAACAAAACGCCTACCAAGACGTGATTCCTTTTGCCAAGCGCATCGTCGAAGAGTTCCCCAACCGCGTGTTGTGGGGCACCGATTGGCCGCACCCCAACCTCAAAGACCACATGCCCGATGACGGCTTGTTGGTGGACTTCATCCCGCACATCGCCACTACCCCAGAGCTGCAAAAGAAGTTGTTGGTGGACAATCCGATGCGCTTGTACTGGCCTGAGGAGACTTTTTAATGGCACTCGACAAACCCTACACCGATGTTCCCGGCACCATCATTTTTGATGCCGAACAATCACGCAAAGGCTACTGGCTCAACCAGTTCTGCATGTCGCTCATGAAAGCCGACAACCGCACACGTTTCAAAGCCAATGAACGTGCCTACCTCGACGAATGGGCCATGACCGAAGAGCAAAAACAAGCTGTGTTGGCGCGCGACCTGAACTGGTGCATGCGCACCGGCGGCAACATTTACTTCCTCGCCAAAATTGGCGCCACCGATGGCTTGAGCTTCCAACAAATGGCAGGCTCCATGACTGGCATGACCGAAGAGGAATACCGCAACATGATGTTGAAGGGCGGTCGTTCCGCTGAAGGCAATCGCTACATTGGCGAAAACGGTGATGCGCAAGCGCAAAACCAACCCCAAGGCGCGGCCGGTCAACAGTCCCGCGCAGCAGGACAGAAAGCATAACCATGGCAAAAATTACCGCATCCGTTTTCACCTCGCATGTGCCCGCCATTGGCGCAGCCATGGACCTGGGTAAAACCAAAGAAGATTATTGGAAGCCGCTGTTCGCGGGCTACGACTTCTCCAAACAATGGATGAAGGACAACAAACCCGACGTCATCTTCTTGGTCTACAACGACCACGCCACCGAGTTCAGCTTGGACCTGATTCCTACTTTTGCCATCGGCACCGCGGCGGAATACACCCCTGCGGACGAAGGCTATGGCGCACGTCCGGTGCCCAAAGTCAAAGGCCATCCTGAGTTGGCCTCGCACATTGCGCAGTCGGTCATTCAACAAGACTTTGACTTGACCATCGTCAACAAG
>JBPCSU010000011.1:0-4019 GCA_051006815.1 Limnohabitans sp. | reverse complement strand
CACTCAAGTTGCGTGGCGACTACTTGGCCATCGTCACCTTGGGGTTTGGCGAAATCATTCGTGTGTTCTTGAACAACCTCGACCACCCCGTCAACATCACCAACGGGCCCAAAGGTTTGGGGCAGATTGATGCGGTCAGTGTGTTCGGCTACCCCTTGTCCCAACGTTTGGATTTGGGCTTCATCGAGCTGTCCTCGGTGACCTTGTATTACTACCTGTTCTTGTTGCTGGTGGTGGTCAGTGTGGTGGTGTGCCACCGCTTGGAATACTCGCGCATAGGCCGCGCATGGATGGCGATTCGTGAAGACGAGATCGCCGCCAAAGCCATGGGCTTGAACACCCGCAACCTGAAGCTCATGGCCTTTGGCATGGGGGCCACCTTTGGCGGTATTTCGGGCGCGATGTTTGCCGCGTTTCAAGGCTTTGTGTCCCCCGAATCGTTCAGCTTGATGGAGTCGGTGATGATCGTAGCCATGGTGGTGTTGGGTGGCTTGGGCCACTTGCCCGGTGTGATCTTGGGTGCGGTGTTGCTGGCTGGTTTGCCCGAGGTGTTGCGCTATGTGGCCAGCCCCTTGCAAGCCATGACCGATGGCCGTTTGGATGCCGCCATCTTGCGCCAGTTGCTCATTGCCTTGGCCATGATCACCATCATGCTGTGGCGTCCGCGCGGCTTGTGGCCCACGCCCGAGCATGGCAAAAACCTGAACCCACAAGGAGGTGCGCGATGAGCGACCTCGTTTTGAATGTGGCTGGTATTTCCAAACGCTTTGGCGGTTTGCAGGCCTTGACCGAGGTGGGCATGCAAATTGAACGCGGTCAGGTCTATGGCCTGATCGGCCCCAATGGCGCAGGCAAAACCACGTTCTTCAACGTCATCACTGGCTTGTACACGCCCGACACCGGCCGCTTTGAATTGGCTGGCCAACCGTATGAGCCGACCGAGGTGCACCGTGTCGCGCAGGCGGGCATTGCACGCACGTTTCAAAACATCCGTTTGTTTGCCGAGATGACGGCGCTGGAAAACGTGATGGTGGGGCGCCATGTGCGCACTGGCTCTGGTTTGTTCGGTGCCATTTTCAGAACAGCCAAATTCAAAGCGGAAGAGCTGGCCATTGAGCAACGCGCGCGTGAGTTGCTCGACTACGTGGGCATCGCCCACTTGGCCGATTACAAAGCCCGCACCCTGAGCTACGGTGACCAACGCCGTTTAGAAATTGCGCGCGCCTTGGCCACCGAGCCGCAGCTGATTGCACTGGACGAACCTGCCGCCGGCATGAACGCCACCGAAAAAGTACAGCTGCGTGAGCTGATTGACAAAATTCGCCGCGACCACCGCACCGTGTTGTTGATTGAGCACGACGTGAAATTGGTCATGGGCTTGTGCGACCGCGTGACCGTGCTCGACTACGGCAAGGTGATTGCCCAAGGCACACCCGCCGAGGTGCAACGCGACCCGCAGGTGATTGAAGCCTATCTCGGCACGGGAGCGCATTGAGATGACACAAGACAACAACGCAACCGTGTTGCTGAAAGTGAGTGACGTGAAGGTGGCCTATGGCGGCATCCAAGCTGTCAAGGGCGTGAGCCTAGAGGTGTACCGTGGTGAACTGGTGTCGCTCATTGGCTCCAACGGCGCTGGCAAAACCACCACCATGAAAGCCATCACGGGCTTGTTGCCGTTGGGCGGTGGCCACATTGAGCTGGCCGGTCAAACCATTGACGGCCAAGGTCCTTGGGACTTGGTGCAACAAGGTTTGGCCATGGTGCCCGAAGGGCGTGGTGTGTTCACCCGCATGACGATTGTGGAGAACCTGCAAATGGGGGCCTACATTCGCAACGACGCTGCTGCCATTGCTGACGACATTGAACGCGTGTTCACCACCTTTCCGCGCCTCAAAGAACGGCGCGATCAGCTGGCCGGCACCATGTCCGGTGGCGAGCAGCAGATGTTGGCGATGGGCCGTGCCTTGATGAGTCGGCCACAACTCTTGTTACTCGACGAACCGTCCATGGGTTTGTCACCCATCATGGTGGACAAGATTTTTGAAGTGATTCAAGAGGTGTCCGCGCAAGGTGTGACGATTTTGTTGGTCGAACAAAACGCCAGCCGTGCCTTGCAAATTGCCGACCGAGGCTATGTGATGGAGTCGGGCTTGATCACCCTGAGTGGGGATGCGCAAGAGATGCTGCACGACCCCAAAGTGCGCGCCGCTTACTTGGGCGAGTGAGGCCGCGGCTCGCGCCGCTGTGGCGGGCTTAGCCCTCCATGAAATAAATGATCACCTGTTTGGCAATGAAGCCCACCATGCCAAACGCCAACACCAAAAACAACACAAAGGTGCCGAACTTGCCGGCTTTGGATTCCCGCGCGAGTTGGTAAATGATGAACAGCATGTACAGCATGAAGCCTGTCACGCCGAAGGTCAGGCCAAAGTTGGCGAATTGTTCTTCAGTCATGTGTGTCAGTCTACGCGTGCACCGCTGGCCTTGACCACGGCTTCGTACTTCGACAGCTCAGTGGCCATGAATTGACCAAAGGCGGCGGGGCTCGTGGGCACGGGCTCGGCCATCAGCTGGGCGAAGCGGGCTTTGGTTTCGGGGGCCTGCAAGGCTTGCACAAAAGCTTGGTTCAAGCGCTGCACCACATCGGCAGGGGTGCCTGCGGGGGCGACCAGGCCCCACCAAGTGTCGACAGAAAAACCTTTCAGGCTTTCCGCAATCGCAGGCACTTCGGGCAGTGCCGCACTGCGTGTGGGCGTGGTCACGGCCAGGGCCAGCAGCTTGCCGCTCTTGATGTTGGGGGCTGCGGTGGCGAGGTTGTCGAAATTGAAATCCACATGGCCTGCAAGCAAGGCCAGTTGTGCGGGGTTGCCGCCGTTGTATGGAATGTGCACGGCAAAAACACCCGCGCGTGTTTTGAACAACTCACCCGCCAAGTGGCCCGCACTGCCATTGCCGCCTGAACCGTAGTTGAGTTGACCGGGGTGGCTGCGTGCGTAGCGTAAGAAGTCGGCCAAAGACGTGATGTTCAGGCGCTTGGCCGTGTCGGCATTCATCACCAGCACGTTGGGCACGCGCAGCATTTGCGTGATGGGCGTGAAGTCGGTGCTGGCGTTGTAGGGCATGCGGCTGTACAGCCACGGGTTGACCGCGTGGGTGGCAGTGGCGGCAATGCCAATCACCGCGCCATCGGGAGTGGCTTTGGCCACAGCATCGGCACCGATGTTGCCGCCCGCGCCAGGGCGGTTCTCGATGATGACGGTGCCTAAGCTGTCTTTCACCCGTTCGGCCAACGCGCGTGCGGTCACATCAATCGGACCACCTGCGGCATACGGCACGATAAAACGAATGGGCTTGGCGCTGGTTTGTGCATGCGCTGCCAGGCTGCTGAGTGCACACAAGGTGACGGTGGCGGCGATGCGTGTGCACCGAGATAGCAGGGAGGTGGGGTTAATCAATGCGGGCTCCTGAGCGTTTGATGATGGGCGCCCATTTGACGGACTCGTCGTGAATCAACTTGGTGAATTGTTCGGGGCTACCGCCCACAGGCTCAAGGCCTGCGGTTTTCAAACGGTCTTTCACGGCCGTGTCGTTGAGGGCGGCATTCAACGCGCTGTTGATGCGGTCCACCACAGCGCGGGGCGTGCCTGCAGCCACCAACACGCCGTTCCATGCCAAGGCTTCAAAGCCTTTGAGCTCGGGCACGCCGCTTTCGGCCACCGTGGGCACATCGGGCAGTAGCGGGTAACGGTGGGCGCTGGTGACAGCCAAGTATTTCAGGCGACCTTGCTTGACTTGCGGTGCGATCACCGTGGGCACCGACGCCATGAGCTGCGTTTCGCCCGACATGGTGGCCATCACGGCGGGGGGACTGCCGTTGAAGGGGATGTGCACCGCGTAGGTGTTCGTCACGGCTTTGATGAACTCCATCGTCAAGTGTGACGAACTGCCGTTACCCACCGACGCAAAGTTGTATTTGCCGGGCGCGTTTTTCATCAACGTCACAGCCTCACGCATGG
>JBPCSU010000010.1:0-4647 GCA_051006815.1 Limnohabitans sp. | reverse complement strand
CCCAAAACCACACGGCCCGCACACTAACCACACTTTGAAAGGTGCTGGCAATGGCAGAAACAAATCATTGGCTCGGGTTGCAAGGACGTGTGTGCGTGGTGACCGGCGCAGCCAGCGGCATTGGCGCAGGCATTGCACAGGCCTTGGCTGCCGCAGGTGCCAAGGTGGCCCTGCTGGACCGCAACGTCGAAGGCTCGCAAGCGGTTGCCGCACAACTGAACGAACAAGGCGCGACCGCCCTCTCCATTCCCTGCGACACCACCCAAGAAGCGCAAGTCCAAGCCGCAGCCGACCGCGTGGCCCGCGAATTGGGCACGTGCTACGCCTTCATCAACAACGCGGGCTTGTTGCGCTCTGGCAGCTTGGATGACGTGAACCTGGACGACTGGAACCATGTGCTCAACGTCAACCTCACCGGCTATCTGCTGTGTGCCCGCACCTTTGTCAAACCCATGCGTGAAGCCGGTGTTGGCGCGATGGTGCACATTGCGTCCATCGCCAGCCTGTTCCCCCAAACACGCAGCGGCGCCTACAGCGCCAGCAAAGCAGGGGTGCTGCTGATGTCACGCCAAATGGCAGTGGAATGGGGTGTGCACGGCATTCGCAGCAACGCCATTTGCCCCGGCATGATTCGCACCCCGCTGTCAGCCAAGTTTTATGAAGAGCCCGGCTTTGAAGCCAAACGCGCTGCCGTCACAGCCAGCCGCCGCGTCGGCGAACCCGAAGACATTGCCGATGTGGCCGCGTTCTTGGCCAGCCCACGTGCCGCTTATGTGAACGGCGCGGAGCTGGTGGTGGACGGCGGCATGTCATCGATGTTGATGGACATGGTGCCTCGCCCGGGCTTTAACAACACCGTGAACAACTGATGTTTGGAGAAAACGATGTCTCAAAATTTTGAATGCGATGTGGTGATCGTCGGCTCAGGTGCCGCCGGATTGTCGGCGGCCATCACCGCCAAAAAACGCGGCCTCGATGTGGTGGTCTTGGAAAAGGAACCCGTCTTCGGCGGCACCACCGCTTTGTCGGGCGGTGTGTTGTGGATTCCGCTGAATCAGCACGGTCGCAAACAAAACCCGGCTGACACACGCGAGGCCGTGCGCACCTACATGATGCAAGAAACCGGCAGCTACTTTGATGCCGCAGCGGTGGAGGCCTTCATCGAGAACGGCCCCAAGATGGTGGATTTTTTAGAGCGCGAAACCGAGATGAAATTCGTCCCCACGCTCTACCCCGACTACCACCCTACCGTGGCTGGGGGCGTGGACATTGGTCGCTCCATCTTGGCCGCACCGTTTGACATTCGAGGCCTGGGCAAAGACATGCCCAGACTGAAGCCGCCCCTGAAAACCATCACCTTCATTGGCATGATGTTCAACTCCTCCAACGCGGATTTGAAACATTTCTTTCAAGCCACCAAGTCGCTCACGTCTTTCATTTACGTGGCCAAGCGCTTGGTGACCCACTTGAAAGAACTGGCGCTGTACCAACGCGGCATCCACGTGACCAGCGGCAACGCCCTGGCTGCACGCTTGGCCAAATCGGCCCTTGACTTGGGCATTCCCATTTTGACCAGCAGCCCGGTCAAAGAAATTTTGATGAAGAACGACCAAGCCACGGGCGTGCGCGCCGGCGGCGAAGGCGGCGACCGACGCATCACCGCACGCCACGGTGTGGTGCTGGCATGCGGCGGCTTTCCGCACGACGTGAAACGCATTGCCAAGGCCTACCCTCACCTGCAGCGCGGGGGCGAACATTTGTCCCCCACGCCCACCAGCAACACCGGCGATGGGTTGAACATGGCCGAGGCAGTGGGCGGCAAAGTGGACATCCGTTTCAAAGACGCCGCCGCGTGGATGCCCGTCTCCTACGTGCCCTATGCCAACGGTGAGTTCGGCGTGTTCCCCCACCTGCTGGACCGCTACAAACCCGGCATCATCGGCGTGCTGAAAAATGGCCAACGCTTCACCAACGAAAGCAACTCGTACCACGACGTAGGCGCCGATTTGATTCAGGCCTGCGCCGGACAAAAAGACACCGCCATGTGGCTGGTGTGTGACAAGACCACCCTTGCCAAATACGGCATCGGCTTTGTCAAACCCGCGCCCATGCCCATTGGCCGTTTCTTGCGCAACGGCTACCTGATTCAAGGCAACACCTTGGCCGAACTGGCACACAACGCCGGCATCGATCCCGCCGGTTTAGAGCACACCGTGCGCGACTACAACGTGGGTGCCGTCAAAGGCGAAGACCCTGCATTTGGCCGTGGCACCACCACCTTCAACCGCTATTTGGCAGACCCCGAAAACAAACCCAACCCCTGTGTCGCCCCCGTACAAACCGGCCCGTTCTATGCCGTGAAAGTGGTCATGGGGGACTTGGGCACGTTCGATGGCATTCAAACCAGCGTGGTCGGTGAAGTGCTGCGCGACAACGGCACACCCATCCCGGGCCTGTATGCCGTGGGCAACGACCGCGCCAGCATCATGGGCGGCAATTACCCAGCGGCAGGCATCACGCACGGCCCCAACATGACGTTTGGCTACGTCACCGCCAACCACATTGCAGACCAAGCCGGAGCACACGCATGAACCACTTGAACAAGCCCTTGGTCGACCACCGCATCTACACCATTGCCTTGCGCAAGATGCCGGAGTTTTTGGAAGTCTTCAACCGCTTGGCCATGCCCGTCTTGATGGAGACCTTGGGGCACCCCGTGGGTTTCTACACCAGCCTGGTCGGGCCTCAAAACCAGTTTGTTCATCTGTGGGCTTATGACGATTTGGCGGACTACGAACGACGCTGCAAAGCACGTGACACCCACCCCGACTTTCCAGCCTACTTGGCGGCATCGGGGCACCTGATCACCGCCCAAGAAACTCGCTTGATCAAATCCGTCGACATGCCCACAATTAAAGCAACCTATTGACACATCAAGCAACCAACACTTCAGGGAAAACCATAGCAATTAACCCACAATTCAACTGCTCACGCAGAGGTCAATTCAACATAATAAACGTAAATACATTGACGTATTTAACCCAACGCCCATGACGCATCACGCCGCTTCTCTTTCCACCCATGTGGTCGCCATCACCGGCGCGGCCAACGGCATTGGTTGGGCCACCGCACAGCTTTTTGCCGCACGCGGTTGGCATGTGGCGTTGCTGGACAGGGATGCCACCCAAGTGGCTGCACGCGCCCATGAACTGGGCAACCACCACATCGGCGTGGCCTGCGACGTGACCCAAGAGGACCAGGCCAGCGCCGCCATCGCCCACACGGTGAACCAACTGGGTCGACTCGATGCGCTGGTGAACAACGCCGGCATCGGCGACCAAACCGTCCCCACCTTGCAGCAAAACGCCGACGCGTTTGATCGCGTGGTGTCGGTGCACTTGCGCGGCGCTTTTTTGATGACCCAAGCCGCCCTGACCCACATGCACACCCAAGGCCGCGATGCCAAAGGCAACCGCGGCGCCATCGTCAACATCGGCTCGATCGCCAGCAGCGGCGGCATTCCCGGACGTAACGCGTATTGCGCCGCCAAAGCCGGCGTGCTGGGCATGACCCGTGCACTCGCCACCGAATGGGCACGCCAAGGCATCCGCGTGAACGCAGTGGCGCCCGGCTATGTGGCCACGGCGTTGGTGGCGCAGCTGGCCGACCAAGGCGCCATCAACGCCTCTGCCATCGCGCAACGCACGCCCCTGGGGCGCATGGCAGAGCCGTCTGAAATTGCCGAAACGATTTTCTTTTTAGCCTCCCCTGCAGCCAGCTATGTCACCGGTGCCACGCTGGCGGTGGATGGCGGCTGGAGCGTGCTGGGTGCCCCCGATGTGTCGCTGGGCGACATCGAACACTCTTGAGCACCACACCCCAATTCTGAGGAGACTCTTCATGTTGACCATCAATCTTTTCAACGGCCTGGTGTACGGCGCATTGCTGATCGTGATGTGCTCAGGTCTCGCCTTGATTTACGGCCTGCGCCGCGTGGTGAACTTTGCCCACGGCTCGCTGTACATGCTGGGCGCCTACCTGGGCTACACCGTGGCCTTGCACAGCAACTTCTGGGTGGCCTTGGTGGCCGCACCAGCGGTGATGGCACTGTTGGGTGTGTTGCTGGACCGCTATGGGTTTCGCTTGCTGCAAGACCGCGAGCCCTTGACCGTGGTGCTGGTCACTTTCGGCTTGCTGCTGGTGATTGAAGACATGGTGCAGTCGGTGTGGGGCAAGAGCAACTTGTCAGTGGCTGCCCCCGAAGCGCTCAACTTCTCGGTCGATTTGTTTGGCACGCCGGTGCCCGCCTACCGCATTGGCGTGATCGTGATGGGTGCTGCCGTGGCTTTGGGATTGAGCCTGTGGCTGCGTTACTCCAAAGTGGGTTTGTTTGTACGTGCCGCCAGCACCGACCCAGTGACCACCGCCATGCAAGGCGTGAACACCGATGCGCTGAGTGCCGGTGTGGTGGGCCTGGGCACCGCGCTCGCCGGCTTGGCAGGTGTGGTGGCGGCCCCGTTCTTGTCACTCTCGCCCTCCATGAGTTCAGACGTGTTGATCGACTCTTTTGTGGTGGTGGTGATTGGCGGCCTGGGTTCCTTGGCAGGTGCTTTCATCGCGGCCTTGCTGCTGGGCATGGTGCAAGCC
>JBPCSU010000009.1:0-5519 GCA_051006815.1 Limnohabitans sp. | reverse complement strand
CCGCATCCACATACCCATTTACGCCGTGACCACCAACCTCGCGTCGCAACGCCGCATGGCCATGTTCCGCAATGTGCGACCTTAGTTGATGGACACCAGCGCCGACCGCGACACGGCCTTGGCCCAAGCCGAAGCGCATTTGAAATTGCGTGAGATTGTGGACACCGGTGATGTGTATGCCATCACCTGTGGCGATCCCATGGGCACACCAGGCGGCACCAACATGCTGCGCATTTGCGAAGTCCGTTGAGGGGCTGGTCACTGCCGCCTTTAAAATTGATGGCAGTGACACACGTTTTTAATTTTTGAGGATTCCCCCATGGCACTCGTATCGATGCGCGAACTTCTGGACCATGCTGCAGAGCACGGTTACGGCATCCCTGCTTTCAACGTCAACAACTTGGAACAAGTGCAAGCCGTCATGACGGCCGCTGACGCCGTGGGCGCACCCGTGATCTTGCAAGCCAGCGCGGGCGCCCGCAAATACGCGGGTGAACCGTTCATCAAGCATCTGATTCAAGCTGCCACCGAAGCCTATCCGCACATTCCTTTGGTGATGCACCAAGACCACGGCACTTCGCCCAAGGTCTGCCAAGGCGCGATTGACCTGGGCTTTGGCTCGGTCATGATGGACGGCTCGTTGATGGAGGACGGCAAGACGCCTTCGAGCTTTGAGTACAACGTGCAAGTGACCCAACAAGTGGTGGCCATGGCACACCAAGTGGGCGTGTCGGTTGAAGGCGAATTGGGTTGCTTGGGCAACTTGGAAACCGGCGAAGCCGGCGAAGAAGATGGCATTGGCGCCGAGGGCAAACTCGACCACAGCCAGATGCTGACCGACCCCGAAGAAGCCGCGCAATTTGTCAAAGCCACGCAGCTCGACGCGTTGGCGATCGCCATTGGCACCAGCCACGGCGCGTACAAGTTCACACGCGAACCCACCGGCGACATTTTGGCCATCAGCCGCGTCAAAGAAATTCATGCCCGCATTCCCAACACCCACTTGGTGATGCACGGCTCCAGCAGTGTGCCGCAAGACTTGTTGGCCCTCATCAACCAATACGGCGGCAAGATGAAGCAGACCTACGGCGTGCCCGTGTCTGAAATTCAAGAAGCCATCAAGCACGGCGTACGCAAGGTCAACATCGACACTGACATCCGCTTGGCCATGACGGCTGCGGCACGCAAGTTCATGTTTGAGAACCCAGAAAAATTCGATGCGCGCGAATGGCTCAAGCCTGCGCGCGAAGCGGCGATGAACATTTGCAAACAACGTTATTTGGAATTCGGTTGCGAAGGCCAAGGCAGCAAGATCAAAGGCGACAGCCTGCAAGTCGTGGCGGCGCGATACGCCAAGGGCGAATTGGCCCAGTTGGTGAAGTAATTCATGGCTGCACTGCATACCTCTGCGTTGACGTCGCTGCCCTTGTTGGCGCGCGGCAAAGTGCGCGACAACTACGCCGTGGGCGACGACCGCATCTTGATGGTGGCCTCCGACCGCATCAGTGCGTTTGACGTCATCATGGGTGAGGCCATTCCGGGCAAGGGCGAATTGCTCACGCAAATGGCCTTGTTTTGGTTTGGCAAGCTCGGTCACATTTGCCCCAACCACCTGACAGGCGAAGCGCCTGAGAGCGTGGTGAGTCCCGATGAAGTGGCCCAGGTCAAAGGCCGCTCCATGTTGGTCAAGCGGTTGAAGCCGATCCCGGTGGAAGCCGTGGTGCGCGGCTACTTGGCTGGTAGCGGTTGGCAGGAATACCAAGAGAACCAAGCGGTGTGCGGCGTCAAACTGCCCAAAGGTTTGAAGAACGCCAGCAAGTTGCCAGAGCCCATCTTCACGCCTGCCGCCAAAGCCGCCGTGGGCGACCACGACGAGAACATCACCTACGAGCAAGTGGTGGTGATGATCGGTGCCAGCTTGGCCGAAAAAATTAAAACCGTCAGCATCGCTTTGTACGAGACCGCGCGTGACGTGGCGGCGGCCAAAGGCATCATCATTGCCGACACCAAGTTTGAGTTTGGTTTGGATGCCAACAACAACCTGGTGTTGATGGACGAGGTGCTCACACCCGATTCATCACGCTATTGGCCGGCCGACAGCTACGCAGACAGTTTCAAAGCCGGTACCAACCCACCGAGCTACGACAAACAGTTTTTGCGTGATTGGTTGGAAACTGCGCAAGTGCAAGGCAAGCCCTGGAGCAAATCGCCTCCTGCGCCGCATTTGCCGCAAGAGGTGATTGCACAAACCGCCGCCAAGTACCAAGAGGCTTGGGAGCGGTTGAAGGACTGACCCTAGTTCAGCGCCATGCTGAGCTTGCGGCGGTAGCGCGAGATCATCTCCAGCAAGGGGTCTTCTTGCACCGCTGTTTTGCCGGTTAATTCGATGCCGCCTGCGGACTTGCCGCTGGCGGCATCGTCCGTTTTGGGCTTGGGGGGTGTGAGCAATTCCAAAATTGCCACATAGGTTTTGCGTGCCACGTCGTGGTTCCACGTCTTGTCGCGCATGATGATTTCAAGCAACTCTTCCATCGCGTTTTCATACAACTCGGCGGCGATGAACAAACGGGCCTTGGCCAAACGGGTGTCGAAGTCACGTTTGTTTTGCGCAATCAAGGCATCGAACTGCTCGAAGTCCCAACCACCGCGCGCGTCGGTGGCAACAAACTGCAGGGCTTGCAACCAGTAGTTCAAAGCGTCAAAGCGCAGCTGCAACGGAATTTCGGTGAGCTTGGGGGCGAGCGCTGCTTGCGCCTCTTCCAGCTCACCCACCGAGATCAACAGCTTCACCAAGTTGTAGCGCGCTTCTTCGTCCGCCGGGTTCAAACTGAGGGCCTCTTGCAGTTTGGCAATGGCGGCCTGTGCATCGCCTGCTTGGGCCAATTGCTCGGCCTCTTGCGCGTCGGCCTGTGCTGCCATTTCGCTGTCAGAGGGCAAATGCTTGTCCAAAAATTCGCGCACCTTGCCTTCGGGCAAGGCGCCCATGAACCCATCGACCGGGCGGCCGCCCATCAACAAAATGCAGGTGGGCAGGCTTTTCACGCCAAACGCGCCCGCCAGTTGTTGCTCGGTGTCGGCGTTGATTTTGACCAGCGTGAAACGGCCGGCGTAGTCGACCTCGAGTTTTTCCAACACCGGGCCGAGCGATTTGCAGGGGGCGCACCAGTCGGCCCAGAAGTCCACCAACACGGGGGTGGTTTGAGAGGCGGCAATCACATCGGCCTCGAAATTTGCCATCGTTACATCGATCATGGGGGTCCCGTCTTAAAATTCGTTTTTGCTCACACACAGCCTCATCATGACCAAGTGCCAAGTCGGTGTCGTCATGGGTTCCAACTCCGATTGGGACACCATGCAACATGCAGCCCAGATTCTCCAAGAATTTGGCGTCTCTTTTGAAACCCGTGTGGTTTCGGCTCACCGCATGCCCGACGACATGTTTGCTTATGCTGAAGCCGCCCAAGGGCGCGGCTTGCGCGCCATCATTGCAGGGGCCGGAGGCGCTGCCCACTTGCCCGGCATGATCGCGGCAAAAACCATCGTGCCGGTGCTAGGCGTGCCTGTGGCGAGTAAACATTTGCAGGGCGTGGACTCCTTGCACAGCATCGTGCAAATGCCCAAAGGCATTCCCGTGGCGACCTTTGCCATTGGCAACGCAGGTGCGGCCAATGCGGCTTTGTTTGCGGTGGCGTTGCTGGCATCCACCGATGCTGCGCTGGCTGAGAAGCTCCAAGCCTTCCGAGTGGCGCAAACCGAAGTGGCGCGCAACATGGCGCTGCCACCGGTATGAGCGCCATGCTGAAGCCGCTGCTGCCCGGCGCCACCTTGGGCGTGTTGGGCGGCGGCCAGTTGGGGCGCATGTTTGTGCATGTTGCGCAACGCATGGGCTACAACACCGCGGTGCTCGACCCCGATGCACAAAGCCCAGCCGGTTTGGTGAGCCACCATCACATTCCGACCGACTACTTGGACGCTGCAGGCTTGAAGCAACTCGCCACCGTGTGCCAAGCCGTGACCACCGAGTTTGAGAACGTGCCCGCCGATGCGTTGGCACAACTCGCCGCCACGCTGCCCGTGTCGCCCGCTGCGTCTGCCGTGGCCGTGGCGCAAGACCGTGCGCGCGAGAAAGCGCACTTCGTGGCCTGTGGCGTGCCCGTGGCACCACATGCAGTGATTGAGACGCCCGAACAACTTGCGGCCGTGGCGGACCATTTGCTGCCCGGTATTTTGAAAACTTCGCGCCTAGGCTACGACGGCAAAGGCCAGTTGCGTGTGACCACGCGCGATGCGTTGAACGTGGGCTGGGCCCAGCTGGGCAGCGTGCCTTGCGTGCTCGAAAAAATGTTGCCCTTGGCCAACGAGTGCTCGGTCATCGTGGCGCGCGGTCGCGATGGCGCGACGGTCAACCTGCCTGTGCAACGCAACCTGCATCGCGACGGCATTTTGGCGGTGACTGAAGTGTTCGCCGGCAATGTGCCCGAGGCGTTGGCACAGCAAGCCATCACTGCGGCCAAAGCGGTGGCACAAGAACTGGACTACGTGGGCGTGTTATGCGTGGAGTTTTTTGTGCTCGCAGATGGCCAACTGGTGGTCAACGAAATTGCCCCACGCCCGCACAACAGCGGTCACTACAGCCAAGACGCTTGCGACGTGTCGCAGTTTGAACTGCAAGTGCGCTGCATGGCCGACCTGCCTTTGACGCAACCGCGTTTGCACAGCGCCGCCGTCATGCTCAACTTGCTGGGTGATTTGTGGTTCAAACAATCAGGGGCAGAACCCAATTCTGTGCAGGCCGAGCCTGCATGGCAAAAAGTGTTGGCGCTGCCTGGCACGCATTTGCATTTGTATGGCAAACGCGAAGCGCGTGCCGGCCGCAAGATGGGGCACCTCAACATCACGGCGGCCACGCCAGAGGCTGCACGCGCGGTGGCTTTGCAAGCGGCTGACATTTTGGGCGTGGCGCCCTTTTGATGGTCGTGCGTTAAGCCAAGCCCATGATTCTCAACGGTCAACTCCCCGTATCCATCGCCGCCGCTGCGCAAGCTTTGCAGCGCGGTGAGTTGTTGGGCTTGCCTACAGAAACTGTTTATGGGTTGGCTGCTGATGCTGGCAACGACGCAGCTGTCGCCAAAATTTTTGAAGCCAAAGGACGCCCCAGCAATCACCCACTCATCGTGCATGTGGCCAGTGCACAAGGCGTGCAACGGTTTGCCAGCCATGTGCCGACTTTTGCGCAAAAACTGATTGATACATTTTGGCCTGGCCCGTTGACGCTGATTTTGCCGCGTCGCCCCGATGTGGCCGCCGTGGCCGCCGGTGGCCAAAATTCGGTGGGCTTGCGCTGCCCTTCGCACCCTGTGGCGCAGGCGGTGTTACACCACGCGGAAGCCTTGGGCGTATTCGGCGTGGCCGCACCCAGCGCCAATTTGTTTGGCCGCGTCAGCCCCACCACGGCTGCGCATGTGGCGGGCGAGTTTGGCGACGACTTGATCATCGTGGATGGCGGCGCGTGTGAGGTG
>JBPCSU010000008.1:0-10504 GCA_051006815.1 Limnohabitans sp. | reverse complement strand
TTGTATTTGATTGGCGATGCCAACGACTACACCGGCAAAGGTTTGTCGGGCGGTCGTGTGGTGGTGCGTCCGAGCATTGATTTCCGCGGCGAAGCGATCAACAACATCATTGTCGGCAACACCGTGATGATTGGTGCCACACGTGGTGAGGCGTTCTTTGCGGGTGTCGCGGGCGAGCGTTTTGCCGTGCGTTTGTCAGGCGCCACTGCGGTGGTGGAAGGCACGGGCGACCACGGTTGCGAATACATGACGGGCGGTACGGTGGCTGTGCTGGGTAAAACCGGCCGCAACTTTGCGGCAGGCATGAGCGGCGGTGTGGCGTATGTGTACGACGAAGACGGTCAGTTTGGTAAGCAGTGCAACACCGCCTTGGTCTCCATGGAAAAAGTGTTGATCGCCGCTGAGCAGGAAGCGTCGTTGCCACGCGCCATTTGGCACCGTGACCAAACCGACGAAGCGCAACTCAAGAAGTTGCTCGAAGACCACCACCGTTGGACGGGCTCCAAGCGCGCCCGTGACTTGCTGGACAACTGGGACGCTGCGCGCGCCAAGTTTGTCAAAGTGTTCCCCAACGAATACAAGCGTGCCTTGGGTGAGTTGAACGCCGCCAAGACGGCCAAAGCTCCTGCGGCCAAAAAAGCCGTTGCCGCCAAGTAATACGACGCACCAGTAAAAGGATTTGAATCATGGGAAAAGTCACTGGCTTTATGGAAATTGAGCGCATCGAAGAGGGCTACAAGCCCGTCAAAGATCGCTTGAAAAACTACGACGAATTTGTGATTGGCTTGGACGACAAACAAGCCAATGCACAAGCTGCACGTTGCATGGACTGCGGCACACCGTTTTGTAACAACGGTTGCCCTGTCAACAACATCATTCCGGACTTCAACGACTTGGTCTACCACGGCGATTGGAAGAACGCGATTGATGTGCTGCACAGCACCAACAACTTCCCCGAGTTCACCGGTCGCATCTGCCCCGCACCTTGCGAAGCCGCTTGCGTGGTGAACGTCAACGGTGACGCGGTGGGCATCAAGTCGATCGAGCACGCGATCATCGACAAAGCCTGGTCGGAAGGCTGGGTGGTGGCCAAGCCCGCCAAGCACAAAACTGGCAAAAAAGTAGCCGTGGTCGGTGCCGGCCCTGCCGGCATGGCTGCCGCGCAACAGCTGGCGCGTGCGGGTCACGACGTGACCTTGTTCGAAAAGAACGACCGCATTGGCGGCTTGTTGCGTTACGGCATTCCTGATTTCAAGATGGAAAAGTCGCACATCGACCGCCGTGCCAAACAGCTCGAAGCCGAAGGCGTCACCATTCGTACCAGCGTCATCGTGGGCGAATTGCCCAAGGATTCGAAGGTCACCAACTGGTCGAAAGAAACCATCAGCCCTGCACAGTTGAAGAAGGACTTTGACGCCGTGTTGTTGACCGGTGGTTCTGAGCAGTCGCGTGATTTGCCCGCACCGGGCCGCGACTTGGCCGGCATTCACTTCGCGATGGAGTTTTTGCCCCAGCAAAACAAAGTCAACGCGGGCGATAAGTTGAAAGACCAATTGCGTGCCGATGGCAAGCATGTGGTGGTCATTGGCGGTGGCGACACCGGCTCTGACTGTGTGGGCACCAGCACACGCCATGGCGCCGTGGCCGTCACCCAGTTTGAAGTGATGCCCATGCCGCCCGAGCAAGAGAACAAGCCGCTGGTCTGGCCCTACTGGCCGCTGAAGCTGCGCACCAGCTCCAGCCACGACGAGAGCGCTGAAAAAGGCTTGCTCAAGCGTGAGTTCGCCATTTCGACCAAAGAATTCGTGGGCGAAAACGGCAAGGTCACCGGCGTCAAAACCGTTCGTGTCGAATGGAAAGACGGCAAGATGGTCGAAGTGGCGGGCACCGAAGAAATCATCAAAGCCGACCTCGTGTTGTTGGCAATGGGCTTTGTGAACCCCGTGGCAACGATCCTGGAAGGCTTTGGCATCGAGAAAGATGCACGCGGCAACGCCAAAGCCACCACCGAATTCACCGGTGGGTACGCCACCAATGTGAACAAAGTGTTTGCTGCGGGCGATGTGCGCCGTGGCCAATCTTTGGTGGTCTGGGCGATTCGCGAAGGCCGTCAAGCCGCACGCGCGGTCGACGAGTTTTTGATGGGCAGCAGCGATTTGCCTCGCTAAGTTCTCATCTTTACAAGCCTGTCAGGGCTTGGAACTAAAATAGCAGAAGCTGGCCTGTTTCATCGATAGGTCGGCTTTTGTTTCTATGACGACCACTTCCTCCTTAAATACAAACCCTGATGCGTTGGTCGAGCTGCGCGATGTGCGCTTTGGCTACGGCGAACGTGTCATTCTTGATGGCATCACGCTGACCGTGCCACGCGGCAAGGTCACGGCCCTCATGGGGGCGTCGGGTGGGGGCAAAACCACGGTGTTGCGTTTGATCGGGGGGCAGTACCGTGCGCAGTCGGGCAGTCTGACTTTTGATGGCCAAGAGGTCGCGGCCCTCAATGCCGCCGACTTGTATGCCGTGCGACGCCGCATGGGCATGTTGTTTCAATTTGGCGCGTTGTTCACCGACTTGAGTGTGTTTGACAACGTGGCGTTTCCCTTGCGTGAGCACACCGATTTGAGCGAATCCATGATTCGCGACATCGTGCTGATGAAGCTACAAGCCGTGGGTTTGCGCGGTGCGTGTGATCTGATGCCCAGCGAAGTCTCGGGCGGCATGGCGCGTCGTGTGGCGCTGGCCCGCGCCATGGCGTTGGACCCTGAGTTGATCATGTATGACGAGCCGTTTGCAGGTTTGGACCCCATTTCATTGGGCACTGCGGCACGCTTGATTCGCCAACTCAACGACACCTTGGGGTTGACTAGCGTCATCGTGTCGCACGATTTGGATGAAACCTTCCACATCGCCGACCAGGTGATTGTGTTGGCCAACGGCAAGATCGCGGCCCAAGGCACGCCCGACGAGGTGCGTCAAAGCACCGATCCCTTGGTGCATCAGTTTGTCAGCGCGGCGCCTGATGGTCCCGTGCGTTTCCATTACCCCGGTCCAAGCGTGGCGCAAGACTTTGGTGTGGAGGGCCAGGCATGAAGTTCCTCGCGCAACTCGGTTTTGCTGTGCGCAGCTATTTGGCTGGCTTGGGTTTGGGCGCGCGTTTGTTCATTCGCCTCATCGGTTTGTTTGGTAGCAATATGCGCCGCTTTGGGCTGGTGCGCGACCAAGTGCATTTCTTGGGCAACTACTCCTTGGCCATCATTGCGGTGTCGGGTTTGTTTGTGGGCTTTGTGCTCAGCTTGCAGGGTTACTACACCTTGCAGCGTTATGGCTCGTCGGAAGCCTTGGGGCTGTTGGTGGCTTTGAGTTTGGTGCGTGAACTTGGGCCCGTGGTCAGCGCCTTGTTGTTTGCAGGGCGTGCGGGCACGTCACTGACCGCAGAAATTGGGTTGATGAAAGCGGGCGAGCAACTCAGCGCCATGGACATGATGGCGGTCGATCCCGTGCGTCGCATCTTGGGTCCGCGTTTTTGGGGCGGCATCATCGCCTTGCCGTTGCTGTCGGCTGTGTTCAGTGCCGTGGGCATCTTGGGCGGCTGGATGGTGGGCGTGTTGTTGATTGGCGTTGATGCGGGCTCGTTCTGGAGCCAGATGCAAGGCGGCGTTGACGTTTGGAAAGACGTGGGCAATGGCGTGGTCAAGAGCGTGGTGTTTGGCATCACCGTGACCTTTGTGGCCTTGCTACAAGGCTACGAAGCGCAGCCCACGCCTGAAGGTGTTTCGCGTGCCACCACCAAAACGGTGGTGGTCGCTTCGTTGGCCGTGTTGGGGCTGGACTTTGTCCTCACCGCCATGATGTTCAGTATTTGATGAATCGAGGAAGCTATGCAACGCTCCAAAAATGATGTGTGGGTGGGTTTGTTTGTGCTCTTGGGCGCAGCGGCCATTTTGTTTTTGGCTTTGAAGTCGGCCAACTTGTTGAGCCTGAACTTTCAGTCCAACTACACGGTCACTGCGCGCTTTGACAACATTGGCGGCTTGAAGCGCCAAGCGGCCGTCAAGAGCGCGGGCGTGGTGGTGGGGCGCGTGGAGTCGGTCACGTTTGACGACAAAACGTTTCAAGCCACGGTGACCATGAGCATTGAAAGCCGTTACCAATTTCCGAAAGACAGCTCGCTGAAAATCTTGACCAGCGGTTTGCTGGGTGAGCAGTACATCGGCATCGAAGCAGGTTCGGAAGCGGACAACTTGGCTGCGGGCGATCGCATTCAATCCACCCAATCGGCGGTGGTGTTGGAAAACTTGATCAGCCAATTTTTGTACAACAAAGCGGCTGAGCCCGCGCCTGCACAAGGTGGCAAGTGATGCCAGTTGCGATGCGTCAACGGGGGTTTCTGTTTTTGGTCTGGTTGATGCTGGCCGTGTTGACGGCCGGCTGCGCCACAGGGCCGAACGCCAATCCCAAAGACCCGCTGGAGCCGATGAACCGTCGCATCGCCAGCTTCAACGATGTGTTGGATGACAACCTGCTCAAACCCGTGGCGACCGGCTACCGCGACTACACGCCCCAGCCTGTGCAAACCGGTGTCAGCAACTTCTTTCGCAACTTGTCAGATGTCTGGTCCACCGTCAACAACGGCTTGCAACTCAAAGGCCGCGAGACCGCCGAATCGTGCTTGCGTGTGGTGGTGAACACGGTGTTTGGTATTTACGGTTTGTTTGATGTGGCCACCGAAATCGGGTTGCAACGCCACCCAGAAGACTTCGGTCAGACCCTGGGCTATTGGGGCGTCGCCAGCGGTCCTTATGTGGTGCTGCCTGTGTTGGGTCCTTCGACCTTGCGCGATACCGCAGCCATGCCTGTGGACATGACGGCTGATTTTGTGCGTCAATATGACGACATCCCGGTGCGTAACACCGCCATGGCCACGCGCATCGTGGACAAACGTGCGAGCTTGTTGCAAACCACCGATTTGTTGTCCGGCGCCTCGATTGATAAATACAGCTTCACGCGTGACTCGTACCTGCAATTCCGTCGCAACCAAGTGTTTGACGGCAATCCGCCAGACGAGGATGAGTTGATTGACCCCAGCGCAGAGCCTGCGCCAACGTCGTCCAAATGAGCACCTGTAGCGTTACATCTGAATTGAAATGAGAGAGTGAAACCATGAACCGCTTTTTGTCACGTCGCACCTTTTCTGTCTGCGCTTTGGGCGCCGCCTTGGTGCTGGGGCTCTCTGTCAACCCTGTGCAGGCAGCAGAAGAGTCGGCGGATGTTTTCATCAAGCGTGTTTCGTCCGACATCTTGGATGCCATCAAAGCTGACAAGTCCATCCGCTCGGGCGAGATCAACAAGATCGTGACCTTGGTGGACCAGCGCGTCATGCCGCATGTGAACTTTTTGCGCATGACGGCCTCGGCCGTGGGGCCTGCATGGCGTCAAGCCAGCCCCGAGCAACAAAAACGCTTGCAAGACGAGTTCAAAATTTTGCTGGTGCGTACCTATGCCGGTGCGCTGACACAGGTCAATGACCAAACCATTGTGGTCAAACCTTTGCGTGCCGCCTCTGAAGACAAAGAGGTTTTGGTGCGCACCGAGGTGCGTGGCAAAGGCGACCCGATTCAGCTGGACTATCGCGTTGAAAAAACAGCCGATGGCGCCGACTGGAAGGTCTACAACATGAATGTGTTGGGCATTTGGCTGGTCGAGAACTACCGCAGCCAGTTTGCCCAAGAAATCAATGCCAAAGGCATTGATGGCTTGATTGCCAGCTTGGCCGACCGCAACAAAACCAACGCCCGTGCGTCCAAATAAGCCATGGCCACACCCCTGAACCCCATTGCATTGCCCGCTCAGGTGTTGCAAGCGCAAGCCCAATCTGTGGCCGACCGTTTGACGCAACAGTTGTTGGTCTGTCTGCGCCAAGGGGGTGACGCGGTGTTGGATGCCTCGGCCTTGAGTCACTTCGATTCGTCGGCTTTGGCCGTGGTGTTGGCGTGCCGCCGTGCGGTCTTGGCGCAAGGGGGGCAGTTGCGCGTGCAAGGCTTGCCTGCGCGTGCGCAAGCGCTGGCGCAGGTCTACGGCGTCGCCGAATTGCTCGCTTGAGCGTGCGGGGGAGCTTGGCCCAAGTGCCTCCTGCCGAGGGCTCGGTAAAGCCTTAAAATCAAAGGCTTCCATGCCCGCCATTTCTTTTCAGTCCGTTTCCAAAACCTTTCAAACCGCCCGAGGCCCTTTTCAGGCGCTCGATGGCGTGCGTTTTGACATTCAACAAGGCGAGTTCTTTGGCTTGCTGGGGCCCAACGGCGCGGGTAAAACCACCCTCATCAGCATCTTGGCCGGCTTGGCCAAAGCCACATCCGGCGCAGTGAAGGTGCATGGCATTGATGTGGCCACCCACTCGGCCCAAGCCCGTCGCTTGCTGGGCGTGGTGCCGCAAGAACTGGTGTTCGACCCGTTCTTCAACGTGCGCGAAGCCTTGAAGTTTCAGTCGGGCTACTTTGGTGTCACACACAACGACGCGTGGATTGACGAGTTGCTGTACAGCCTCGGCCTAACCGACAAAGCCAATCACAACATGCGCCAACTCTCGGGGGGCATGAAGCGCCGCATGTTGGTGGCGCAAGCCTTGGTGCACAAGCCGCCCGTCATCGTGCTCGACGAACCCACCGCCGGTGTGGACGTGGAGTTGCGCCAAACCCTGTGGCAGTTCATTGACAAGCTCAACCGTGAAGGCAGCACCGTGTTGCTGACCACGCACTACCTTGAAGAAGCCGAAGCCTTGTGTGGCCGAATCGCCATGCTGAAGAACGGCAAAGTGGTGGCGCTCGACAGCACCACCGAGTTGCTCAAGGCCGCGTCTAGCAATGTGTTGCGTTTCAAACTCGATGCCGAATTGCCAACCGCGCTGGCGGCGAAAGCGCGCGTAACAGGGCGCATCGTGCAGTTCCCTGCCAACGATGCGTTGGAGATTGAACGCTATTTGGCTGCGGTGCGTGAAGCCGGTTTGCAAGCGCAAGACGTGGAAATTCGCAAAGCTGATTTGGAAGACGTGTTCCTCGATGTGATGCATCAAAACGAAGAAGCTGGAGTGCAGGCATGATGCGCGGCTGGACAGCCTTGTTTTACAAAGAGGTGTTGCGTTTTTGGAAAGTCAGTTTCCAAACCGTGGCGGCGCCGGTGCTGACCGCCGTCATGTACCTAATGATTTTTGGCCATGTGCTGGAAGCGCATGTGCAGGTCTACGAGGGCGTCAGTTACACCGCGTTTTTGATTCCTGGTTTGGTGATGATGAGCGTGTTGCAAAACGCATTTGCCAACAGCTCGTCCTCGATGGTGCAAAGCAAGATCATGGGCAACTTGGTGTTCTTGTTGCTCACACCGTTGTCGCATTGGAGTTGGTTCTTGGCCTATGCCTTGTCGGCCATGGTGCGTGGTTTGATCGTCGGCGCAGGCGTGTTGCTGGCGGGCGTGTTGTTTGTGTGGCAATCGTCGGTGCTGAATTTTTCACTGATGCCTGCGCAACCTGTGTGGGTGCTGACCTTTGCTGTCGCCGGTGCGCTGATGCTTGGCGCATTGGGGTTGATCGCGGGTTTGTGGGCCGACAAGTTTGACCAAATGGCGGCGTTCCAAAACTTCATCATCATGCCGATGACGTTTTTGAGCGGCGTGTTTTATTCCATTCATTCGCTGCCCAGTTTTTGGCAAAGCGTGAGTCACTTGAATCCGTTCTTCTACATGATCGACGGTTTCCGTTTTGGCTTCTTTGGCCAAAGCGATGTGTCGCCTTGGCTGAGTCTGGGTGTGGTGGGCGTGTGTTTGTTGGTGGTGTCTACATTGGCGCTACACCTGCTGCGCACCGGTTACAAGATTCGAGGATGAACATGACCGCAGAAGAACTACAAACCATCATCGCCGCAGGTCTGCCTTGCGAGCATCTGCACGTCGAGGGCGATGGCCGTCACTGGTATGCCACCTTGGTCTCGGCTGAGTTTGAAGGCAAGCGCCTGATCCAACGTCACCAGCGTGTTTACGCCACCTTGGGTGACAAAATTAAAACGGACGAGGTGCATGCGTTGTCCATGAAAACCTACACGCCTGCCGAGTGGCAAGTGGCGCCGAAAGCTTAAGAACCTCTATGGACAAATTACTCATTCGCGGTGGTCGCCCTTTGAATGGCGAGGTGCTTATTTCTGGCGCTAAAAATGCGGCCTTGCCCGAGTTGTGCGCCGCCTTGTTGACGGACCAGCCGGTGACCTTGCACAACGTGCCGCAGTTGCAAGACGTGGCCACCATGCTCAAGCTCATTCGCAACATGGGCGTGACCGCGGAGCGTGCCGACGATGGCACGGTCAGTTTGAATGCGGGCAGTTTGAACAACCCCGAAGCGCCTTACGAGCTGGTGAAAACCATGCGCGCTTCGGTGCTCGCCCTGGGCCCCTTGCTGGCGCGTTTTGGTCATGCCAAGGTGTCGTTGCCGGGTGGGTGCGCCATCGGCTCACGTCCTGTGGACCAGCACTTGAAAGGCTTACAAGCCATGGGTGCTGAGATTGAGGTGGAGCACGGCTACATGGTGGCCAAGTTGGGCGGTGGTCGCACACGCCTGAAAGGCGCGCGCATCGCCACCGACATGGTGACCGTCACCGGTACCGAGAACTTCCTCATGGCCGCGGCCTTGGCCGAAGGTGAAACCGTGTTGGAAAACGCCGCCCAAGAGCCCGAGATTCCTGATTTGGCCGAGATGCTGATCGCCATGGGCGCCAAGATTGAAGGCCATGGCACAAGTCGCATTCACATTCAAGGCGTGGAGCGCTTGCATGGTTGCAGCCACAAGGTGGTGGCTGATCGCATCGAAGCCGGCACCTTCTTGTGCGCCGTGGCCGCCACAGGCGGTGATGTGTTTTTGCGTCATGCGCGCGCCGATCATTTGGATGCGGTTATCGACAAGCTGCGCGATGCGGGTGCCACTGTCACCGCGCATGCAGAAGGCATTCGCATCCAAGGCACAGCGCCTGCGTATGCGCACCTGAAAGCGCAGAACTTCCGCACCACCGAGTACCCCGGTTTTCCCACCGACATGCAAGCGCAGTTCATGGTGTTGAACGCGATTGCCAAGGGTGCATCGAAGGTGACAGAAACCATTTTTGAAAACCGCTTCATGCACGTGAACGAGTTGGTGCGCTTAGGCGCACACATTCAAATCGACGGCAAAGTGGCGGTGCTGGAAGGCGTGAAGCAACTCTCAGGTGCCACCGTCATGGCCACCGACTTGCGTGCGTCGGCCTCGTTGGTGATTGCAGGCCTGGTGGCTGACGGCGAAACCTTGGTCGATCGCATTTATCACCTCGACCGTGGCTACGACAAGATGGAAGCCAAGTTGCGCGCCATTGGCGCGGACATTGAAAGAGTCAAATCATGATCACACTCGCCCTTTCCAAAGGTCGCATCTTTGATGAAACCATGCCCTTGTTGAAAGCGGCAGGCATCGAGGTGCTGGAAGATCCCGAGAAATCCCGCAAGCTCATCTTGCCAACCAACCATGCGCATGTGCGCGTGGTGCTGGTGCGTGCCTCGGATGTGCCCACGTATGTGCAATACGGTGGCGCGGATTTGGGCGTGACGGGTCTGGACACGCTGATTGAACATGGCGGTGGCGTGGCAGGGGGCGTAGCCGCCACGGGCCTGTACCAACCGCTTGATTTACAAATTGCCAAATGCCGCATGAGCGTGGCCGTGCGTTCTGACTTCGACTATGCGGCGATGGTCAAGCAAGGCGCGCGTTTGAAAGTCGCGACCAAGTACACCACGATCGCCCGTGACTTCTTCGCCACCAAAGGTGTGCACGTCGATTTGGTCAAACTCTATGGCTCCATGGAATTGGCGCCGCTCACCGGCTTGGCCGATGCCATCGTTGACTTGGTGTCCACGGGCAACACGCTCAAGGCCAACCACTTGGTGGAAGTCGAGCGCATCATGGACATCAGCTCGCGCTTGGTGGTGAACCAAGCCGCGCTCAAGATGAAGCAGGCGGACATTCGCCCCCTCATCGACGCCTTCACCGCCGCTTTGGCTGCAGGCAAATAACCCTCACAACACACGTAACCAAGATGGCCCAACCGCTTCGTCTCTCGACCACCAGACCCTCCTTTGAAGCTGATTTCAAAGCGCGTCTGCATTGGTCTGCCGACACCGATGCGGCTATTGAGCAACGCGTGGCCGACATCTTGGCCGATGTGCAACAACGTGGCGATGCTGCGGTGTTGGAATACACCTAACGCTTTGATGGGTTGAAGGCCGACAACATGGCGGCGTTGGAGTTGACGCAAACAGAACTCAAAGCCGCGTTTGACAGCTTGCCTGCCGAGCAGCGCGACGCCTTGCAAGCTGCGGCAGCACGTGTGCGCAGCTACCACGAGGCTCAAAAGAAAGCCAGCGGCGAGAGCTGGACCTACCGCGATGCCGATGGCACCTTGCTGGGCCAAAAAGTCACGCCGCTTGACCGCGTGGGCATCTATGT
>JBPCSU010000007.1:0-10053 GCA_051006815.1 Limnohabitans sp. | reverse complement strand
CAACAAATCGTGCGTGAGGTGTTGGCGGCCAAAGCGCACTTCGGTTTTCAAGCCGACAACGGCCAACGTGTGTTGGTCGAGTTCGTGTCTGCCAACCCCACCGGTCCCTTGCATGTGGGCCACGGCCGCCAAGCGGCGCTCGGCGATGCGATTTGCAACTTGTTTGCCACGCAAGGCTTCAACGTTTATCGCGAGTTCTATTACAACGATGCGGGCGTGCAGATCAACACCTTGGCCACCAGCACGCAGTTGCGCGCGCAAGGGTTCAAGCCCGGTGATGCGCAATGGCCCAGTGGCGAAAACGCCCCGGCCTACAACGGTGACTACATCGCCGACATTGCGGCTGACTTTTTGGCCAAGAAAACCGTCAAGTCGGATGACCGTGAATTCACTGGCAGTGGCGACGTGAACGACCTTGACGGCATGCGCCAATTCGTCGTGGCCTACTTGCGCCACGAGCAAGACCTCGACTTGAAAGCCTTTGACGTCAAGTTCGACAACTACTACTTGGAAAGCAGCCTCTACACCAGCGGCAAAGTGGCCGACGCGGTGAGTCGCCTGCAAGCGGCGGGCAAAACCTATGAGCAAGACGGTGCTTTGTGGCTCAAGTCCACCGACTATGGCGACGACAAAGACCGTGTGATGAAAAAGACAGACGGCACCTACACCTACTTTGTGCCGGACGTGGCGTACCACATCACCAAGTGGGAGCGCGGCTTTACCAAGGTGGTCAACATCCAAGGCACCGACCACCACGGCACCATCGCTCGTGTGCGCGCGGGCTTGCAAGCCGCGAATGTGGGCATTCCCGAGGGCTACCCCGACTACGTGTTGCACACCATGGTGCGTGTGATGCGTGGTGGCGAGGAAGTGAAAATTTCCAAACGCGCGGGCAGCTACGTGACCTTGCGTGACTTGATTGAATGGACCAGCAAAGACGCGGTGCGTTTCTTCTTGCTGAGCCGCAAGCCCGATACCGAGTACACCTTCGACGTGGACTTGGCCGTGCAAAAGAACAACGACAACCCCGTGTACTACGTGCAATACGCGCACGCCCGTATTTGCTCGGTGCTACGTGCCTGGGCTGACAAAGACGGCGGTGATGTGGCGTCGCTCAAAGACGTGGACTTGTCTGCGCTGGAGAGCCCACAAGCGCAAGCCCTCATGTTGCAATTGGCCAAGTACCCCGCCATGCTCACCGCTGCGTCGGCCGACTTTGCGCCCCACGATGTGACTTTCTACTTGCGCGACCTCGCGGCCAGCTACCACAGCTACTACGATGCCGAGCGCATTTTGGTGGACGACGAACCCGTCAAAAAAGCCCGACTGGCGCTCGTCGCTGCCACCGCGCAAGTGCTGCACAATGGCTTGGCGGTGTTGGGTGTGTCAGCCCCCGCCAGCATGTAATCGAACGGGAGACTGGGACCATGAATCAGCAACGCGGCAGCACCTTGGTGGGCTTCATCATCGGTTTGGTGGTGGGCTTGGGCATTGCTTTGGGCGTGGCCATTTACGTCACCAAAGTGCCGATGCCTTTCATGAACAAAGGCCAAACCCGTTCGGCTGAGCAAGAGGCGGCAGAGGCCGAGAAAAACAAAGACTGGGATCCCAATGCCCCGCTCTATGGCAAAAAAGGGGCGAAGTCCTCTGACAAAGCGGATGCTGCTGACAAGACCGATGCCGCCACCAAAGTGGACCCGAAAAGCAGCGATCCCTTGGGTGACTTGGCCAAGGTGAAAACCGCAGAACCCAAGGCCGAAGCGAAGCCCGAAACCAAGTCGGAACCCAAACCAGAATCAAAACCTGATGCCAAGGTGGCTGAGCCGAAACTGGCCGAGCCCAAGTTGGCCGACAAGCCCAGCAGCAGCGATCCGTTTATTTACTTTGTTCAAGCAGGTGCCTACCGCAGCAACGACGAAGCCGAGGCTCAGCGCGCCAAAACCGCCCTGCTCGGTTTGGATGCCAAGATCAGCGAGCGTGACCAAGGCGGTCGCACGGTCTACCGTGTGCGTGTGGGCCCCATGGACAAAGCAGACGCTGAGCGCGTGCGTGCCAAGCTAGACGCCGCGCACATTGATTCCGCCATGGTGCGGGTGCAACGTTGAACATTGATTGAGGTAACCCATGAAACGTCGTGATTTTTCTTTGGCCGCACTTGGCGCCACATCGGTTGTGATGAGTTCGCCGTTGATGGCCCAAGTGCCCGCGTCCAAAAAACCGGTGGAGGGCACTGACTACTTGTCTCTCGACAAACGCGTGCCTGCAGATGTGGGTGCCGGCAAGATTGAGTTGATCGAATTCTTTTGGTACAGCTGCCCCCATTGCAATGCGTTTGAACCTCAGTTCGCCGCATGGATGAAAGCTGCCCCCAAAGATGTGGTGGTGCAGCGTGTGCCTGTGCGCTTCCGCGATGACTTTGAAGCACAGCAACGTGCCTACTATGTGTTCGAGTCGCTTGGGTTGGTGGACACCTTGCACAGCAAGTTGTTCCACGCCATTCACACCGAGCGTCAGCAACTCAACAGCGCTGCCGCATTGGCCGCTTGGGCCAATAAAAACGGTTTGCCCGAGAAGAAGTTCATGGACACCTTCAACAGCTTTGGCGTGGCCGCTAAAGCCCGCCGTGCCACCCAATTGCAAGAGGCGTTCAAGGTGCAAGGGGTGCCGTCCCTGGGCGTCGCGGGGCGTTTCTACACCGATGGCTCGCTGACGCAAACCATGGACCGCGCTTTGCAAGTGGCCGAGTACTTGATTGGCGAAGTTCGCCGCGGCCGCTAACGTCAGCCGGTCAGCACGAAAATTGCTAGTGTTGGTGGTTAGAATGCCACCAACTTAAACGAGCAATATTCGTGCCTTGACTTCATTTGCTTCTTTGTCGCTAGCCCTGCTGATGGCCCTTGTGCCGGTAGCGGCGTCGGCAGAAAAAGCGGACCGTGACAAACCCACTCACATTGAAGCCGACAACTTGTTGCATGACGAGTTGAACCAAGTCAGCATATTCACAGGGCGAGCGACGCTGCGACGAGGTACGTTGGTCATGCGCGGCTCACGCATAGAAATGCGTGAGGATGCGGACGGCTACCAATACGGTTTGATTCTTCCCGAGCCTAAGCAACGCGCGTTCTTCCGCCAAAAGCGCGAAGGCGTCGATGAGTTCATGGAAGGCGAAGCGTTGAGCATTGAGTTCGATGGCAAAGCCGACCGTCTCAAGTTGATCGACAACGCAGAAGTTCGCCGTTACCGCGGAGCGGTATTGAGCGATCAACTGACAGGCAAGCTGATCATTTACGACAACCTCACCGATGTGTTCACCATTGATGGTCAGCGCGCGCGTGAAGGCGACAAGCCAAGCAACGGTCGCGTGCGCGCAGTGTTGTCGCCGCGTAACAAAACTGGGGGAGCCCGTGATTGAGACTTTGACCCCCATGCAGGTGGGTGACACCCCTGACAGTTATTTGGAAGCGCGCCATTTGCAAAAGTCATATGGCAGTCGCAAGGTGGTTCATGACGTGTCGATCATGGTGAAGAAGGGCCAAGTGGTGGGCTTGTTAGGCCCCAACGGCGCAGGAAAAACCACGTCGTTCTACATGATCGTGGGTTTGGTGCGTGCCGATGGTGGCAGCATCACGATCAATGGACAACCGGTTGCCCACTTGCCTATTCATCGCCGCTCTCGTTTGGGACTGAGCTATTTGCCTCAAGAGGCGTCGATCTTTCGCAAATTGAATGTGGAAGACAACGTGCGTGCCGTGCTCGAATTGCAACGCGACGAGCAGGGCAAGCCCCTCACGCCTGAGGTGATTGATGCTCGGTTGACTTCGCTGTTGCAAGAACTTCGCGTCGAGCACTTGCGTGCTTCGCCGTCAGTGGCGCTGTCAGGTGGTGAGCGTCGCCGCGTCGAGATTGCGCGCGCCTTGGCCACCAACCCGCGCTTCATTTTGTTGGACGAACCTTTTGCCGGCATCGATCCGATTGCGGTGATTGAGATCCAGCGCATCATCGGTTTCTTGAAAGCGCGCGGCATGGGGGTGCTCATCACCGACCACAACGTGCGCGAAACGCTGGGCATTTGCGACCATGCGTGCATCATCAGTGAGGGGCGTGTGTTGGCCAAAGGGACGCCCGCAGAAATCATCGAAAACGCGGACGTTCGCCGCGTTTATCTCGGCGAACATTTCCGAATGTGATCTAGCCAGATGAAACAAGGTTTATCACTTCGCGTTTCCCAACATCTGGCGCTCACGCCCCAGTTGCAGCAGTCGATCCGCCTGCTGCAGTTGTCCACGCTGGAGTTGAGCCAAGAGATTGAGCAAATGCTCGACGAGAACCCGTTTCTCGACAAAGACTTTGAAGAAGCGCCGCGCGAAGAATTTGGTTTGGACAAAGCCGATGCGCCCGCCCGTGACGATGACGCCGAGGTGGTGCGCGAAGTGCCGTCGCTGGATGGCGGCATGTCGGAAATCAGCGTGGACACCACCGCCAGCGACACCGAACCCAGCGTGGACGGCGTAGCCGAAAGTTGGGACGGCGATGGCAGCGTGGAGTTTTCTGCCGACGACTCTGAATGGGGCGGTGACGCCCCCGCCAGCAAAAACAACAACACGGCCGACAGCGACGAAGCCGATGCCACTGAACTGGCACGCATGCAAGAGTCGTTGGCCTCGCATTTGCACCGCCAAGCGCTGGCCTTGCGCCTGAGCGAAACCGACCGTGCTGCGCTGCGCTACCTGATTGAAAACCTCAACGACGACGGTTACCTCGAAGACACCTTGCGCAGCTTGGCCGAAGGCTTGGGAGGCGATGACGAGGAGCAGATTGAAGAGCTTGAGCACCGCTTCCAAGTGGCGCTGTCGTTGCTGCAAAGCTTAGAACCCGTCGGTGTGGGCGCGCGCGATTTGGCCGAGTGTTTGATCTTGCAACTCAAAGCTTTGGAGCCCAAGGGCGAAGACGCGTTGCAAGTGCGCCAGACGGCCATCCACATGTGCAAGCAGCCCATGGAAATGTTGGCCAAGCGAGACTTCAAACGTTTGGCCGTAGCGGTGGGCGACACCGAGGCCAACGTCAAAGTGGCGATTGCCTTGATTGGTCGTTTAGAGCCCAAGCCCGGGCGTCGCTTTGCGGATGTGGAGCGCCATGTGGTGGTGCCCGATGTGTTGGTGACGCGCGTGGGTAAATCCACCACGGCACCCAAATTCAAAGTGGCGTTGAACCCCGACGTGATGCCCCGCTTGCGTGTGCACGACATTTACGCCAACGCATTGCGTGGTGGCAAAGGTGAGGCGCACGCGGGCTTACAGCAACGTTTGCAAGAAGCGCGTTGGGTCATCAAAAACATCCAGCAACGCTTTGACACCATCTTGCGTGTGAGCAATGCGATTGCAGAGCGTCAAAAAAACTTCTTCATCCATGGCGAACTGGCCATGCGTCCGATGGTGCTGCGCGAAATTGCAGAAGAGCTGGGGTTGCACGAATCCACCATCAGCCGCGTCACCACCAACAAGTACATGAGCACGCCGTATGGCACGTTCGAACTCAAGTATTTCTTTGGCTCAGGGCTCGAGACCGAGAGCGGCAACAACGCATCGAGCACGGCGGTGCGTGCGTTGATCAAACAATTTGTCGCCAGCGAGAATCCGAAAAAACCGCTGTCTGACAACCAGTTGTCGGAGATGCTCAAAGAGCAAGGCATTGAGTGCGCGCGTCGCACCGTGGCCAAATACCGCGAGGCGCTGCGAATTGCGCCGACCACCCTGCGCAAAGCGCTGTAAAGACACCTATGAATCAGCTTCACCTTTTCTTGCCATGTGCGGCAGGCGTCGAATCCTATTTGGCCGAGGAGGTGCGTCGCATCACCGGTGTGGGCGACGAGGACCTGCGTGCTTTTCGTGCCGGCGTGATGGTGCGCGCTTCCTGGCGCGATGTGATGCTGCTCAACCTGCACAGCCGTTTGGCGCAACGGGTGTTGGTGGAGTTGTCGCACACGATGTACCGCCAAGAGCAAGACCTGTATCGCGCCGCATGTGAGGTAGCGTGGGAGCTGTGGTTCTCGCCCAAAGAAACCTTCAAGATCGAAATCACCGCGCAACACAGCCCGTTGAAAAGCTTGAACTTTGCGGCACTCAAAATCAAAGACGCCGTGGCCGACCGCTTTCGTCACAAGTTTGGGGTGCGCCCCGATGTCAACACCCAGTGGCCCGACGCGCGCATCTACGCGCACTTGACCACCGATGACTGCACGCTCTACATCGACACCTCGGGTGAGCCCTTGTTCAAACGCGGTTGGCGCGCTGACAAAGGCGATGCGCCGTTGAAAGAAACCTTGGCTGCCGCCATGTTGGCTGCCAGTGGGTGGAGCCAAGGCGATGGCACAGAGGCCAATCCGGAAGGGGGGGTCGCGCAAGGCGTGCCGCTGTACGACCCCTGTTGCGGCAGCGGCACCATCGCCGTGGAAGCTGCACAAATTGCTTGCAACATCGCGCCAGGCTCGATGCGGAAGTTTGGTTTTCAAAAACTCATTCCCTACCAAGAACATGTGTGGCACGGCTTGCTCGACAACGCACGTGCGCAAGAGTGCGCACCGCGTGCGCCCGTGTTTGGCAGCGATGTGGCATTCCGCATGGTCGACTTCGCGCAACGCAATGCCGAGCGTGCAGGGGTGGCCCATGCGGTGCAGTTGCGCGGGGGCGATGCCTTGCAACGCATGCCGCCCAGCGAAGTGCCGGGCGTGATGTTGGTCAACCCGCCTTATGGCGAACGCATTGAAGCGGCAGGTGTGGCGGGTGCTGCGCGTCGCGCGCGCTATGCGCCACCGACGGAATACGTGTCGCCTTACGAAGACGTCGATCACCACGGGGACGCAGGTGTTGACGACGCCATCGATGACGGCATGGTGCGCAACGATGTGCCCCGCTTCGGCGCGCGTGACATTGCACAAACCGAAGATGGCGGCGATTTCTTTGCCCAACTCGCCAGCCATTGGAAGAAAAACTACGCGGGTTGGTCGGCGTGGATGTTGACGCCCGACCTCAAGCTGCCCGGTCGCATGCGCTTCAAAGAATCGCGCCGTGTGCCCATGTGGAATGGCCCCATCGAATGCCGCATGTTCCGTTTCGATTTGCGTGCGGGCTCGATGCGCAACAAACCATGACCCACGCCGCGCCCGTGCGTGTGGTGCTCGACACCAACATCGTGCTCGACCTGTGGCTCTACCAAGACCCCGCCACACCAGCGTTGTTAGCCGCGCTGGAAAACAAATCTGTGCAATGGCTCGCGACGCAAGTCATGCGCGATGAGCTTGAGCGCGTGCTGGCCTACACCCACATTGCGCAACGGTTGGCATTGGGCCAACTGACAGCGCCAGACATCTTGGCGCAGTTTGATGCGCATGCCCAACGCATGCCCATCGCAGCCAAAGCACAGTTTGTGTGCAAAGACGCGGACGACCAAAAGTTCATCGACCTGGCAGCAGAGCACCGCACCCAGTTGATCAGCAAAGACAAAGCGGTGTTGACCATGCGCAACCGCATGGCGCGTTTGGGGGTGGCGGTGGGCAAGGTGTTTCCCGCCGCGTTGCCGGTTTAGTGCTGCTGCAACAAATCCAGCAAGGTTTTCAACGCGTGCTGCGTGGTGGCTTCACGCACTGCAGCGCGGTCGCCTTCGAAGTGCATGCGCTCGGTTTTCACCCACGCGGTTTCAGCGCCGAGCGTGGGGCCCGCATCGCTGGGCGTGGCCCAACTGAACCACACGGTGCCAACCGGTTTGTCTGCGCTACCGCCAGTGGGGCCCGCCACGCCTGTGACGGCGATGGACACTTGCGCACGTGAGTGGCGCAAGGCACCCAGCGCCATCTCTTGCGCCACGGCTTGGCTGACAGCGCCGTGTTCGGCGATGAGGGCCGAGTCGACGCCTAGCATCTCGTGCTTCGCTTCGTTCGAATACGTCACAAAGCCGCGCTCAAACCAGTTGCTGGAGCCAGATAAATCGGTGCAGCGGCTGGCGATCATCCCGCCGGTGCAACTCTCGGCCGTGGTCAGCATCCAGCCGTGCTGCAACAACACCTCGGCCAGTTGTTCTGTCAACGAGGGTGCATGACTCATAACGACCTCCACACAGCAAAGACCAACAAGGTGCAAAACGCAGCCACCAAGTCATCAAAGATGATGCCCCAGCCCCCGCGCCAACCGAAGCCTTTGAACAGGCTGTCGGCCCAGCGCACGGGCCCAGGCTTGGCTGCATCAAAGTAACGGAACAAGAGGAACGCACCCAGTTGGCCGCCAAACGTGGTGGGGGTCACCAACCACAGCACCAACCAAAACGCGATCACCTCGTCCCACACAATCGCCCCTGGATCGGCCACCCCCATGTGTTGCGCGGTCACGGTGCATGCCCACCAACCCACCAGTGTGGATGCGCCAATCAGAAGGCCCATTTCAAAAGCAGAGAGCCACGCTTGCAACAGGGCAAACACCCCCCAAGCCCACAGCGTGCCAGCCGTGCCAGGCGCGATGCGCGACAGCCCCGAGCCCGCGCCCAAAGCGATGAAGTGAGCGGGGTGTGACAGCAAGAAGCGGCGGTTCAACATGGCACGGTGCTTGTTCGAGTTAGGCGAAATGGTCAAACGACGCAAAGCGTTTGGCGATGGGTTGGCCTTGCGGGTCCAGCACCACCAAGCCAGGTTCTGCGGTGATGCGGCCGATGCGCGTCACCGGTGTGTCGGTTTCCCAGGCGGCAGCGTGTACCAATTCGCGTTGGTTCACGGGTGCGGTGAAGCACAGCTCGTAGTCGTCGCCGCCTGCCAAGGCGAATTCGATGCGTTTGTTCCAAGGCAACTCTGCCAGTACAGGCGTGATGCCCGCTGGTAAATGTGCATCACCAAAACTGCCCGCGGCTTGCAGCCAACCTGTGTCAATCTGCGCGCCTACGCTGGAGCGTTTCAAGATGTGGCCCAAGTCGCCCAGTAACCCGTCGCTCACATCAATCGCGGCGTTGGCCACGGCACGCAGCGCGGTGCCCAGTGCCACGCGAGGCGTGGGTTGCTCCATGCGCAATCGGGCTTGCTCAAACGCTTCACCCGACGCGGTGTGCGTCCCGCGAAACACTTCGAGTGCCAAGCGCGCATCGCCCACGGTGCCGCTGATGTAAATGTCATCGCCCACCTGTGCGTTTTGGCGCAGCAGGGCATCGCCAGGCGGCACTTCGCCGAACACGGTGAGGCAAATATTCAACGGGCCTTGCGTGGTGTCGCCGCCCACCAGCTCGCAACCGTGTGCGTCGGCCAAGCGCAGCAAGCCGCGTGAAAAACCAGCCAACCACGCCTCGTCCACACGGGGCAACGACAGCGCCAAGGTGAAGCCCAAGGGCTCTGCACCCATGGCGGCCAAGTCGCTCAGGTTCACGGCCAAGGCTTTGTGGCCCAAGCGTTCGGGGTCGACGGTGCTGAGGAAGTGGCGACCTTCTACCAGCATGTCGCTCGATACGGCCAATTGCATGCCCGGCGTGGGCATCAGCAGGGCGCAATCGTCCCCCACGCCCAGTGCGGCTTTGTGTGCGGGGCGCTTGAAGTAGCGCTCGATCAGATCAAATTCACCCATGGTGGAGCTGGCGCATCGGCCTAGTGCAAATTGCGTTTGCCAGGCTCGTCGCTCAAGGCGTCGAGCACAAACATAGGGATGTCGACATCAAACTTTTCACCGTCCTCGGCCACGCAAAAGTAGCTGCCGTGCATGGTGCCCGTGGGCGTGCGCAGACGTGTGCCGCTGGTGTATTCAAATTGCTCGCCGGGTTTGAGCAAGGGCTGATGGCCCACCACGCCCAAGCCTTTGACTTTTTCGTGCATGCCTTCCGCGTCGTTCACGCTCCACGTGCGCGAGATCAGTTGGGCGGTCACCGTACCCACATTGGTGATGGTGATCGTGTACGCGAACAGATACAACCCTGCATCAGGGTCGGACTGCTCGGGCAGGTACTGCGGTTGAACTTCAACTTTGAATTGGTAGCGAGGCATGGGGTGATTTTGGATGAAATAATCACCCCATGACCAGCCCACGCCCACAA
>JBPCSU010000006.1:0-2779 GCA_051006815.1 Limnohabitans sp. | reverse complement strand
TGACCGCTCGGGTGGCGCCAGCCAAGTGGGCGGCGTGACCGCGGGCATCGGTGCACGTGGCTTGGGTGCCATGCAAGGCATCAAGCAAGGCCCCGTGGGCGTGGAGCACATCATCTATTTCGACTACGACAGTTTTGCTGTGAAAGCCGAATACCAAAGCGCCTTGGAAGCCCACGCACGTTACTTGCGCGCGGACCGCAACCGTCGAGTGAACATTGAAGGCCACACCGATGAGCGCGGTGGTCGTGAGTACAACTTGGCCTTGGGTCAAAAACGCTCCGAGGCCGTGCGTCGCGCCTTGAGCGTGCTGGGTGTGCCAGAAGCGCAAATGGAAGCCGTGAGCTTTGGCAAAGAAAAGCCTGTCGCGCAAGGTTCGGATGAAGCCGCATTTGCTCAAAACCGCCGTGCTGCATTGAACTACCAATGAGATTCATGCCTTCTTTTTCCCTCCGCGCGGTCAGCTTGGCCACCGGCTTGTTGCTGAGTTGCACAGCCCAGGCTGCCTTGTTTGAAGATGAGGAAGCCCGTCGCGCGATTTTGGATTTGCGTGAACGTGTGGAGCGCCAAGGCCAAGAAATTCAGCAGTTCCAACGCAGCTTGATTGAGCAGCAAAACCAGTTTGAAGCCTTGCGTGCTGAAACCGCACGTCTGCGTGGTGAAAAAGAAGAGCTGAGCCAAGAACTGCGCCGCGCTCAAGAGTTGTCACAAGGCGTGGACGATCGTTTGAAGAAGTTTGAACCCACCACCGTCAAGGTCGATGGCGTGGAGTTTGTGGCAGACCCCGCAGAGACCAAAGCGTATGAAGATGCCTTGGCAGTTTTCCGTAAAGGGGAATTCGCGGCTGCAGGCACAGCCTTCAACGACTTTCTCAAGCGCAACCCACGCACCGGTTACCTGGTGCCGTCGTTGTTTTGGTTAGGCAACGCCCAGTACGCCAACCGCGAATACGCTGCCGCCATTAAAAACTTCAACACCTTGCTCAGCAAAGCGCCGAACCACACACGTGCGCCCGACGCCATGTTGTCCGTGGCCAACTGTCAGTTGGAGCTCAAAGACACCAAGGCTGCTCGCAAAACTTTGAATGAGTTGGTCAAAACCTACCCACACACAGAAGCTGCCAGTGCCGCTTCTGAGCGTTTGGCCAAGCTGAAATGAGCGAGTTGGTGGCGCTGACAAAAGAAGTCCTCTGGGCCTTTTTTTGGGGTGGTGTGTTGCTGGGGGCTATTAGCCAACGCACGCACTTTTGCACCATGGGCGCGGTGTCGGACGTGGTGAACATGGGCGATTGGACCCGTGCGCGCCAGTGGATGAGCGCCATCGGCGTGGCCATGATCGGCTTTGCCGCTTTGTCAGACGCTGGCCTGATTGACCCCAGCAACACCTTGTACGCCAGCACTCGGTTCTTGTGGCTGTCCACTTGCGTCGGTGGGCTGATGTTTGGCTATGGCATGGTCATCGCTTCGGGGTGTGGCAACAAAACCTTGGTACGCATTGGGGGAGGCAACCTCAAATCCGTGGTGGTGTTTGTGGTGATGGGCATCAGCGCATTTGCCACGCTCAAAGGCATCACCGCCGTGCTGCGTGTGAGCACGGTCGATACCGTGGCATGGGACATGCCTGCTGGTGCGTCGTTGTATGCCTTGGGCTTGCCTGGCATGAGCTATGTGCTGGGCGTTGCGTTGCTCTTGGGGACTTGGCGTCACAAAGATTTTTGGACCCTCGACAATGGCTTAGCCGGGCTTGGCATTGGCGGTTTGGTGGTGGCCTTGTGGTGGGTCAGTGGGCACTTGGGTTTTGTGCCCGAGCATCCTGAAACCTTGGACCCTGTTTATGTGGCCACCAGCTCTGGGCGCATGGAGGCGTTGACCTTCACGGCACCCATCGCGCACACGCTGGATTGGCTCATGTTTTACAGCGACAAATCAAAAGTGTTGACGGCTGGTGTGGCTGCTGTGGTGGGCGTCATTACAGGATCTGCTTTGTCTGCCGTCTGGGGGCGTACTTTCCGATGGGAAGGCTTTGCCAACCCGCGTGACCTGGGCCAGCATTTGGTTGGTGCGGTCTTGATGGGCGTTGGCGGGGTCACCGCCATGGGCTGCACCATTGGTCAAGGCTTGAGCGGTGTTTCTACCTTGAGCCTCAATGCGTTTGTGGCGTTGACGGCCATCGTTGTGGGGGCTGTGGTTGCGCTGCGACAGCAAGCCGCGCGCTTGGAACTCACCGCCTGTGCTTGACCCTGCGTTGATCGATCGCCGCTTTGGTGGCTTAAACCGTTTGTATGGCGTGCAAGGTGCAGCACAGATTCGTGCGGCTCATGTGGTGGTGGTGGGCCTAGGCGGCGTGGGTTCGTGGGCGGCTGAAGCCTTGGCGCGCAGCGGGGTGGGGCACTTGACCCTGATCGATCTTGACCATGTGGCCGAGTCCAACATCAATCGGCAGATTCATGCGCTTGACACCACCGTGGGCATGGCCAAAGTAGAAGCCATGCGCCAACGCATTGCGCACATCAATCCCGCATGTGTGGTGACCTGCATCGAAGACTTTGTGGACCCCGACAACTGGCCCCGTCTGTTGGGCGGTGCGCATGTAGATGCCGTGATTGACGCGTGTGATCAAGTCAAAGCCAAAACTGCCATGGCGGCTTGGGCGTTGGAGCAACACATGCTGTTCATCAGCGTGGGCGCTGCCGGTGGCAAACGCTTGGCGCACAAAGTAGACGTGGATGATTTGGCTCACACCAGCCACGACCCGTTGTTGGCCAAGCTGCGTTACAACCTAC
>JBPCSU010000005.1:0-8420 GCA_051006815.1 Limnohabitans sp. | reverse complement strand
TCAGCTCCACCCCACGTGCAGAACGCTCAAACAAGCGCACATGCAGCAACCCTTCGAGCTTGGCCACTTGATGGCTCACCGCCGATGGCGTCAGGTGAAGCTCTTCTGCCGCCAAGGCAAAACTCTTGCGGCGGGCAATGGTTTCAAAGGCTTGCAGGGCGGCGAGGGGAGGGATCATGGGATGAAATCCGTTCAATTGTTGCGATGCAACATGAATGAAATTGAATTGCTGGTGAGTTTATATCGTTTGTATTCACGCGCAAGACTGCAAACAATCACGCCACTCGATCAACGCAATGCAATCAAAAAAAGGAGACATGCATGCTGCTCAAAGACAAAGTGGCCGTCATCACCGGCGGTGCAGGTTTAAACGGTTTGGGTTTTGCCACCGCACGCATGATGGCGTCGCAAGGTGCCAAGGTCGTCATCCTCGATTTGGAGGTGGCCAACCCACAAGCCGCAGCGGCTCAACTGGGTGCCGAGCACTTGGGGTTGGTGGCCAACGTGACTGACAAAGCTTCTTGCGAAGCCGCAGCTGCGCAGATCAAAGCCAAGTACGGCCGCATTGACATCTTGGTCAACAACGCCGGCATCACACAACCGGTGAAGTTCTTGGACATCACCGGCAGCGACTACGACCGCATCTTGGACGTCAGCTTGCGCGGCACCTTGTATGCCTCACAAGCCATGTTGCCCACCATGATTGCGCAAAACAGTGGCTCGATCATTTGCATCTCATCTGTTTCTGCACAACGCGGCGGCGGCATTTTGGGTGGCCCACATTACTCGGCTGCCAAAGCTGGTGTGTTGGGTTTGGCGCGCGCCATGGCACGCGAATACGGGGGCAACAACATCCGCGTCAACTGCGTGACGCCCGGATTGATCGCTACCGACATCAACAAAGGCAAGATTCCCGAAGACAAGCGTCAAGCCATTTTGGATGGCATCCCGCTCGGTCATATTGGCGAACCCAACGATGTGGCAGGCTGCGTGGTGTTCCTCGCCAGCGACTTGTCGAAGTACTGCACCGGTGTCACGCTCGACGTGAACGGCGGCATGTTGATTCACTGATCCCGGTCATCGACCACTTCATTACAAACACAGGAGACACATCATGACAACTACATCCATTCTTCGTCGCACCGTCTTGGCCACTGCATTGCTCGCGGCCACAGGCTTTGCCTCGGCACAAACCGTCAAGTTGACGTTGGCGCACGGCAACCCCCCTGACAACCCACGTCACGTGGCTTCTGTGAAGTTCGCAGAAACCGTCAAAGCCAAAACCAATGGCCGCGTGGAAATTCAAGTGGCGCACTCGGCCCAGTTGGGTGACGACGCTGCCATGGTGACTGCTTTGCGTTCGGGCACGCTCGATTTTTCTGCCAACAGCCAAGGTGCCGTGTCGAGCGTGGTGCCTGAGTTCGCTGCGTTGGGCATGCCTTTCTTGTTTGCCGATGTGCAAAAAGCCTGGGGCGTGATGGACGGCGCGATTGGCAAAGAGTTGGGCGACAAAGCTGCAGCCAAAGGCATGGTGTTGTTGGGCTTGTGGGACAACGGCATTCGTCAAATGTCCAACAGCAAACGCGCCATCAAGTCACCCGCGGACATGAAGGGCTTGAAGATGCGCACACCACCTGATGCGGTGACTGTGGACATCATGCAATCCATGGGCGCTGATGCGCAGCAAATCAAGTTCTCTGAACTCTATGTGGCCTTGCAACAAGGTGTGGTCGATGGCCAAGAAAACCCATTGACCAACATCGCGTCTGCCAAGCTGTATGAAGTGCAAAAGTACATCTCGTTGTCGGGTCACAAGTATGAGTCGACCCCCTTCTTGATGAGCAAGCGCACCTGGGACCGCATGACACCGGCTGACCAAAAAGTGGTCACCGAGGCGGCCACGGAAGCCACGCAACTGCAACGTCGCTTGAACAAAGAGATCGACGACAAGTTGGTTGCTGACCTCAAGAGCAAAGGCGTGCAGATCGACACCGTCGATCGCAAAGCCTTCATGGATGCGTGTGCACCGGTTTACACCAAGTGGACATCGGGTCCGATTGGTGAGTTTGTGACCCGCGTGGTCCAAGCCGCACGCTGATCTTTTTCCTTCAACCGGGCCCGCTCCAGCAGCGGGCCCACAAGGTGTTGCCATGAATCCTTTATTCAAAGCGGTGGACACGGTCATTTCTTGGTGGTGTCACGTTGTGCTGTACATCACCCTGTCGGTCGTGTTCGTCATCCTGAGTGTGAATGTGTGTCTGCGCTATGCCGCCGGCACCAGCCTGTCGTGGGCGTCTGAGTTACCCGAGCTGATGTTCCCTTGGATGATCATGTCGGGCGTGGTCATTGCAGCCCAACATGGGTCGCACATCGCCGTGGTCATCCTGACGCAAAAGTTGGGCGCTGCACGTCGCTGGGTGCTGACCGCAGGCTCGCTGGTGGTTGCAGGTTTGTACCTGAGCTTGGCCTATACCGCTTGGCCCGTCTTTGAAATTGCCGCAGATGAGCGCTCGCCCATCATGCAAGTGCCAGGCTCGGTGAGCGTGGGCTGCTTGTTACTTGGCTTCGTGATGCTGGCCATCGTGACGCTGTGCCGTTTGCCACAGGTGTGGCGCGGTGAAGAACACAACGAAATTGGAGCCGACGCATGAGCCCCCACGTTCATCACTTTGTGTATTCACTGCCCCCCAAGGGGGCCCTGCTCTCCTTGGAGCGGTCCTGCGGAGATCAGACATGACCACCCTCATCATTGGTTTATTCATTGTTGCCGCGCTGCTGTCGATCCCGATCGCGCATGCGTTGGTGTTGGCGTCGGTGGGCGGCTTGCTCATCATTGATCGCGTTCCCGTGCACTTGGCTGTGGAGCAAATGATCACGCAGACGCAAAGTTTTCCGCTGATTGCGATTCCCTTTTTCATGATGACCGGTGCCCTGATGGTCAGTGGCAAGCTGGGCCAAAGCTTGGTCAACCTGCTGACCATGATGATTGGTCGTGTGCACGGCGGCCCCGCGCAAGTGGGCGTGTTGTCGTCCACCATCTTCGGTGGTGTGTCGGGTTCGGCGGTGGCCGATGCATCGGCGATTGGTTCGATGCTGATTCCTTGGCTCAAAAAGTTGGGCTACCCCGCGCCGTTTGCAGCAGGCACGTTGGCCGCTGCGGCCACCATCGACATCTTGATTCCACCGTCCATTCCCATGATCGTGTACGCGCTGGTGTCGGGTGCGTCCATTGGCGCCTTGTTTGTGGCGGGCATCTTGCCGGGCTTGTTGATGTGCGGGGGCTTCATGCTCGTGTGCTACGTACAGGGCCGTCGTCGCAACTTCCCACGCGACACCACACCGTTTGAGTGGGCGGCTTTCAGACACCAACTGTTGCATGCGGGCCCTGCGTTGGCGATGCCTGTGTTGATCATCATCTTCTTGCGCTTTGGCATTGCCACACCCACCGAGGTGAGTGTGATGTCCACGCTGTACGCGTTGGTGGTGTCGGGCTTGGTCTACCGTGACCTGAACCTCAGCAAGCTCAAAGCCGCTGCAGTGGAAGCCGGTATCTCCACCGGCGTGGTGCTGCTGATCATCATGGCCTCGAGCGTGGTGGGTTGGATCGTGACCTACGAACAATTGCCAGCCGCTTTCACGCTGTACGCCAAAGAAACGTTGCAAGAGCCTTGGCTCATCATCTTGGCGATGAACTTGATCATGTTGGCCACCGGCATGTTCATTGACTTGCCTGCTGCTGTGCTGTTGCTCACACCCATGTTTGTGCCACTGGCATCTGCGGTGGGTATGGACACCATTCAGCTCGGCATCATGATGATCGTCAACTTGTCCATCGGCCTGTATCACCCGCCCATTGGCACCACGCTGTTCATCACCAGCTCGATTGCCAAAGTGCGCATTGGCGATGTGGTGATTGAGTTGATTCCTTTCTATGCCGTGGCCTTGGCCTTGCTATTGGGCTTTGCCTACTTGCCTTGGTTGACCCTGCGTTGAATTTCACTTCTTTGACTGAACACACCTATGAGTAATCTCCAAGAAATTGCCAGCTGCGCTTACCGCATTCGCCGCTATGCCTTGCGCATGGGCGAGGTGCAAGGCCAAGGCTATGTCGGCCAAGCCTTGGGCTATGCCGATGTGTTGGCAGTGGCCTATGGCCATGCCATGAACTTCCGTCCCAACGAGCCCGAGTGGGAAGGGCGCGATCGCTTTTTGCTCTCGCATGGCCACTACGCCATTGCCGCGTATGCCGCCATGATCGAGGCCGGCATCATCCCCGAATCCGAACTCGAAACCTACGGCAGTGACGACAGCCGCCTGCCCATGTCGGGCATGGCCACGTACACACCGGGCATGGAAATTTCGGGCGGTTCGCTCGGTCAAGGCTTGCCCATCGCTGTGGGCATGGCACTGGGCTTGCGTCACCAAGGCAACCCCGCGTTTGTTTACAACTCCATGTCCGATGGTGAACTCGACGAAGGCTCCACCTGGGAAGCCGCCATGTCGGCCGCGCACCATGGCTTGGGTAATTTGATTTGCATCGTCGACATCAACAACCAACAGGCCGATGGTCCTTCCACCAAGATCATGGGCTTTGAGCCCTTGGCCGACAAGTGGGCGTCGTTTGGTTGGCATGTGCAGCGTGTCGACGGCAACCACCTGCCCGCCGTGCTGCGTGCGTTCGACACCGCACGTCAGTTGCCCGATGCCAAGCCCCGCGTGATCTTGTGTGACACGCTGATGGGCAAGGGCGTGCCTTTCTTAGAGACACGCGAAAAGAACCACTTCATCCGCGTTGATCCACCCGAGTGGCAGCAAGCATTGGAAGTGTTGGACGCGAACCGCCCCTAACAAACGTTTGGACAGAAAAATGAATGCTGTGACTGACAAAAAACCTCGGCTGACCACCTCGGCCATGATCGCGTCCATCGCGTCTGAAGGCCAACGCGTGCAAGCCGCGCCATTTGGCAAAGCCTTGGTCGAATACGCTGCCACCCATCCCGAAGTGGTGGGCATGACGGCCGACTTGGCCAAGTACACCGACTTGCATCTGTTTGCGCAGGCTTACCCCGAGCGCTTCTACCAAATGGGCATGGCCGAACAATTGCTCATGGGCGCTGCGGGCGGCATGGCCAAAACTGGTTTGGTGCCCTTTGCCACCACCTACGCGGTGTTTGGCACACGCCGTGCCTATGACTTCATCCACCAAGTGATCGCTGAAGAAAACTTGAACGTGAAGATCTGCTGTGCCTTGCCCGGCCTCACCACCGGCTATGGTCCGAGCCACCAAGCCACCGAGGACTTGGCCATGATGCGTGCCATCCCCGGCTTGACGGTGGTTGACCCCTGCGACGCGTTGGACATCGAACAAGCCGTGCCACAAATCGCGGCACACCAAGGTCCTGTGTACATGCGCTTGCTGCGCGGCAACGTGCCTTTGGTGCTGGACGAATACAACTACACGTTCGAGTTGGGCAAAGCCAAGCTGTTGCGCGACGGTGCCGATGTGCTGGTGATCTCCAGTGGCTTCATGACCATGCGCACGCTCGAAGTAGCCAAACAACTCGAAGCTGACAAGGTCAACGTAGCGGTGCTGCATTGCCCCACCATCAAGCCTTTGGACGAAGCCACGATCTTGGCCGAGGTGCGCAAGCCCGGTCGTTTGGTCGTCGTTGCAGAAAACCACTCGGTGGTCGGCGGTTTGGGCGAAGCGGTGGCGGGCTTGTTGCTGCGCGAAGGCGTGGTGCCCAGCAAGTTCCGCATGTTGGGCTTGCCCGATGCCTTCTTGGACGCCGGCGCGTTGCCCACGCTGCACGACCGTTACGGCATTTCGGCAGAGAAAGTCAGTGCCGCCATCAAGGCCTGGTTGGCCTGATCGTTGTCTGCGGCTTTTCGCGCGGCGCTAGGATAGCCGGATGATTGATCCACGCACTGACCCGCAAGCTTTCCTTCGCCAGCTGTATGACGCCGCCGTGCGGCGCGCTTTGCCGCTGCACAACACCGCCGCTTATTTGCCAGCTCCGCCCAAAGGCCGAACCGTGGTGTTGGGTGCTGGCAAAGCCGGTGGGGCCATGGCCCAAGCCGTCGAGGCGTTGTGGCCGGCCGACAAACCGTTGTCGGGCTTGGTGGTCACGCGTTACCACCACACGCCGCCGCGTCCTGCCGGTTTGGCCGCGCGCATTGATGTGGTCGAAGCCTCGCACCCCGTGCCCGATGCCGCAGGCTTGGCCGCAGCCGAGCGCATCATGCAATTGACGCAAGGCTTGACCGCGGACGACTTGGTGTTGTTCCTCATCTCGGGCGGTGGCTCGGCTTTGCTCACCTTGCCTGCTGAAGGGTTGTCGTTGGAAGACAAACAACGCATCAACCGCGACCTACTCAACAGCGGTGCTGGCATTGGCGAAATGAACTGTGTGCGCAAACACTTGTCGCGCATCAAAGGCGGACGTTTGGCCGCCGCCTGCGCGCCTGCACAAGTGGTCACACTCACCATCAGCGACGTGCCCGGCGATGACCCGTCGGTGATTGCCAGCGGCCCCACCGTGCCCGATGTCACCACCTGTGCGGATGCATGGGCCATCCTGCAGCGCTACAAGATTGAGGTGCCTGCCGCCATTGAAGCTGCGCTGAAAGCCGGTGCCTTAGAGACGCCCAAGCCCAGTGCCCAGTGGGACACGCAACCTGTGCATTTGATTGCCACGCCGCAACAGTCGCTCGACGCAGCGGCCGAGCTGGCGCGTGCCGCAGGCTTGAACGCCTATGTGCTGAGCGACGAACTCGAAGGCGAATCGCGCGAAGTGGGCAAGGTGCATGCAGCCTTGGCGCGTGCCGCGGCGCGTGGCTTGGGGCCATTCCAAAAACCATGCGTCATTCTGAGTGGGGGCGAGACCACGGTCACGATTCGCCAACAAGCCCCGGGCACCCCCAAGGGCCGTGGTGGACGGGCTGGTGAGTTTTGTTTGGGCTTGGCGGTTGCACTGCAAGCGCAAGCGGGGGTGTGGGCCATCGCCGCCGACACCGATGGCATTGACGGCATCGAAGACAACGCGGGCGCCCGTGTCGCCCCCGACACCTTGGCGCGTGCCGAAACCAAGGGCGTCAAAGCCACCGATTGCTTGGACCGCAACGACGCCTATGGCTTCTTTGAAGCCGTGGGCGACTTGGTGGTCACCGGCCCCACGCACACCAATGTGAACGATTTTCGGGCCCTGCTGGTGTTGTAACCTATTGGGATGACACAGCCGTCCCGTCTTTCACTTGCTCACATCACCAAGCGTTATCCCGCTGTGGTGGCCAACGATGCTGTCAGCCTCACGGTGCAACCCGGCGAAATCCATGCGGTGCTGGGTGAGAACGGCGCAGGCAAATCCACCTTGATGAAAATCATCTACGGCGCGGTCAAACCCAATGCCGGCGAGATCCGCTTCAACGACCAGGTGGTGAACATCCGCAACCCCCAAGAGGCCCGGCGTCTGGGCATCAGCATGGTGTTCCAACACTTCAGTTTGTTCGACACGCTCAGCGTGGCCGAGAACGTGTGGCTGGGTTTGGACAAGTCGCTGAGTTTGCAAGCGGTGACGCAACGCATCACCGACACCGCCGCGCAATATGGCCTCGACATCGACCCCGCGCGCCCCGTACACACCTTGGGCGTGGGCGAGATGCAGCGCGTGGAAATCATCCGCGCCTTGCTGACTAACCCGCAGCTGTTGATCTTGGACGAGCCCACCTCGGTGCTGACACCGCAAGCTGTGGAAAAACTGTTTGTGGTGCTGCGCCAGCTGGCTGCAGAAGGACGCAGTATTTTGTACATCAGCCACAAGCTGCACGAGATTCGTGCGCTGTGCACCGCCTGCACGGTCATGCGTGCGGGCCGCGTGACCGGGGTGTGCGACCCACGCCAAGAAACCAATGCCTCGTTGAGCCAGCTGATGATTGGCAGCTTGCCGCCCGAGTTGCAGGTGCGTGCACACCAACCCGGTGCCGACGTGTTGACCGTGCGTGATTTGCGCTTGCCTGCCGACGACCCATTTGGCGTGGACCTGAACGGTGTGCATCTTCAAGTGCGCGAAGGCGAGGTGGTGGGCATCGCCGGGGTGTCGGGCAATGGCCAACGCGAGCTGTTGTTTGCCTTGTCGGGTGAAGACATGCGTGCACCTGCTGACAGCCTTCAGCTCAGTGGCCAAGCCATGGGCCATCTCAACCCCGATCAACGCCGTGGCCTTGGCTTGCACTTTGTGCCCGAAGAACGCTTGGGTCGAGGCGCCGTGCCCAGTTTGAGCTTGGCGCAAAACCTGTTGCTGACTCGCCATGACGCGGTGGCGCACACGGGCTGGCTCGGCGCATTGGGTTGGCTGAATTTAAAAACACTGCACGCCCAAGCGGCCCACATCATCGCCAAGTACCAAGTGAAAGCGGGTGGC
>JBPCSU010000004.1:0-12924 GCA_051006815.1 Limnohabitans sp. | reverse complement strand
CGCCTGTGTTACTGCGGCCCTGTGTTGCACACACGTCCTGACCGTCCGTTCGCTACCCGCGAGCCTTTGCAGTTTGGCGCTGAGATCTACGGCCACGCAGGATTGGAGGCCGACCTCGAAGTACTGCACTTGGCCTTGGACAGCCTGAAGGCGGTGTCTATTTCTCAATTCACTGTCGATTTGAGCGACGCGCGCATCGTGCCTGCTTTGCTCGAAGGTGTGCGCTTGAGTGCGCAAGAGCGCGAAGCCCTGCACAGCGCCTTGGCGGCCAAAGACACCCCGGGTGTACAGGCGCTCACGCAAAACTTGCCCGCCAACGTGCGTGCCGCCTTGACCGCTTTGGTCGGTTTGTATGGTGACGCTTCGGTGTTGGCCCAAGCCGAAAAAGCCTTTGCGGCTTGGCCTGTGGTGATGCAAGCCTTGGCTGAGTTGCGCCAGATTGTGGGAGATTTGAATGGCGTGGCCATCACCTTTGACCTGGCCGATTTGCGTGGCTATGCCTATTACAGCGGCGTGCGTTTTGCCATCTTTGTCCCTGGTGCCAGCGACGCCTTGGTGCGCGGTGGCCGCTATGACGAAGTGGGTGCGGTGTTTGGCCGCAAACGTCCCGCGGTGGGCTTTAGTTTGGACCTGAAAGAGTTGGTCAGCGTGGTGCCCGAGCGTGCGCTCAAGGCTGCCATCCGTGCGCCCTGGGGCAAGGCCCAAGGTCTGCGCGAAGCCATTGCTGCCTTGCGTGCCAATGGTGAAACCGTGGTCTGCGTCTTGCCAGGCCACGAAAGTGAAGTCGATGAATTTGACTGTGATCGTGAACTGATCGAAGTTGCCGGCCAGTGGGCTGTGCAAGCGATTCCTGTCGGTCAAACCCTTTAATTTTTTAGCAATCGAGTAGATATGAGCACTACCCAAGGACAAACTGTGGCTGCAACCCAAGGCCGTAACGTCGTCGTGGTCGGCACCCAATGGGGTGACGAAGGCAAAGGCAAACTGGTCGACTGGTTGACCGAAACCGCCACTGGTGTGGTGCGCTTTCAAGGTGGCCACAACGCCGGCCACACGTTGGTTATCAATGGTGTGAAGACTGCGTTGCACCTGATTCCCAGCGGCATCATGCGTCCCGGCGTGAAGTGCTACATCGGCAACGGTGTGGTGTTGTCGGCCCCCAAGCTGCTGGAAGAAATTGCGGGCTTGGAAAAAGCCGGTGTGGAAGTGCGCTCACGCTTGCGTATCAGCGAAGCTTGCCCCTTGATCTTGCCTTACCACGCCGCCATTGACGTGGCGCGCGAAGCGGCTAAAGAAAAAGCTGGCTCCGCCAAGATCGGCACCACCGGTCGCGGCATTGGCCCTGCTTACGAAGACAAAATCGCCCGCCGTGCTTTGCGCGTGCAAGACCTGAAGCACCCCGAACGCTTCGCCACCAAATTGCGCGAGAACCTCGAACTGCACAACCATGTGTTGACCGACATCTTGCACGCACCCGCTGTGGACTACGACACCGTCTACAACGAAGCCATGGCCTACGCCAAAGAAATCTTGCCCATGGTGGCCGACGTGTCACGTGAGTTGAACGAGGCCCACAAAGCCGGTGCCAATCTGTTGTTCGAAGGCGCGCAAGGCACCTTGCTCGACGTGGACCACGGCACCTATCCTTTTGTCACTTCTAGCAACTGCGTGGCCGGCAATGCCGCTGCAGGCGCTGGTGTGGGCCCCGGCATGTTGCACTACATCTTGGGCATCACCAAAGCCTATTGCACACGCGTGGGCGGCGGTCCATTCCCCACCGAACTCGATTGGGAAACCGAAGGCACCCCTGGCTACCACATGGCCACGGTGGGCGCAGAGAAGGGCACCACCACGGGCCGCGCACGCCGCTGCGGTTGGTTTGATGCGGCCTTGCTCAAGCGCAGTGCGCAAGTCAACGGCCTCACTGGTTTGTGCATCACCAAGCTGGATGTGCTGGATGGTCTCAACGAATTGTTGTTGTGTGTCGGCTATGAATTGGACGGCGAAAAGATCGACATCTTGCCCATGGGCGCTGATGAGATCGCACGTTGCAAACCCATCTACGAAACCATTCCTGGTTGGACCGACAGCACCGTGGGTGTGACCGACTACGCCAAGTTGCCCAAAGCTGCTCAGCATTACTTGAACCGTATTGCCGACACCACGGGCGTGCCCATTCACATGGTGTCCACCAGCCCCGACCGTGACCACACGATCTTGTTGACCCATCCCTACATCGCTTAATTTTTTAAAAGGACCTACCTATGTTGACCGAAGACGGCAAACACCTGTACGTGTCGTACGACGAGTACCACAACCTGATCGAAAAATTGGCGATCAAAGTTCACCAGTCTGGCTGGGAATTCGACACCATTCTGTGCTTGGCCCGTGGCGGCATGCGCCCTGGTGACATCTTGTCGCGTATCTTTGACAAGCCTTTGGCCATCATGTCCACCAGCTCGTACCGTGCTGACGCGGGCACGGTGCAAGGCCACTTGGACATCGCCCGTTTCATCACCACCCCCAAAGGCGAAATCGCTGGCAAGGTGTTGTTGGTGGACGACTTGGCGGACACAGGCCACACCTTGAAGGCCGTGGTGGACCAACTGCGCAACAACTACAAGCCGATCACCGAGTTGCGCACCGCCGTGATTTGGACCAAAGGCGTGTCTGCTTTTGCTCCCGATTTCTCAGTGGACTATTTGCCCACCAATCCATGGATTCACCAACCGTTTGAACCGTATGACAACATGCGTCCAGCGGCTTTGTTGGAGAAGTGGAAGGTTTAATCTTCCGCGTTTGGATCCGCTCCGCTTCGGCGGAGTTTTTTTTGCCTGTCGTAATATCCCGGCATGACCCTCAGTACCGACCTCATTCACCACGCCTACCAACCGCCTGCCGAATTTGAAGCGCCGCAAATCGGCGTGTTCAAAGCCTCGACGGTCATCTGTCCCAATGTCGCGGCCATGCGCACGCGTGAATGGATGGACAAGTCGGCCTACACCTACGGCTTGCACGGCACGCCGACCACGTTCACGTTAGAAGAACGCTTGGCCACGCTGGAAGGTGGCACGCATTGCATCTTGACGCCCAGCGGTTTGGCGGCGATTGCGCATGTCGATTTCGCGTTGCTCAAAACAGGTGACGAGGTGTTGATCCCCGACAACGCCTACGCGCCCAACAAGTCGTTAGCCGAAGGTGAGTTGGCGCAGTTTGGCATCACGCACCAGGTGTATGACCCCTTGGATGTGAACGATTTGGCAGCACGCATCACCGAACGCACGCGTTTGGTATGGCTCGAAGCTGCAGGTTCGGTGACCATGGAATTCCCAGACTTGGTGGCCCTGGTTCAACTGTGCAAAGCCCGTGGTGTGCTGTGCGCACTCGACAACACCTGGGGCGCAGGCTTGGCTTTCAACGCGTTTGATTTGACGCCCGGACAGGGTGCGCTGGGGGTGGACTTGACCATCCATGCGCTCACCAAATACCCCAGCGGCGGCGGTGATGTGTTGATGGGCAGCATCGTCACGCGCAGCGATGCATTGGCGCGTGTGTTAAAGCTCAGCCACATGCGCTTGGGCACTGGCGTGGGTGCGAACGACGCGGAAGCCGTGTTGCGTTCGTTGCCTTCGCTGCCCTTGCGCTACCAAGCGCAAGACACCGCCGCACGTGCTTTGGCGACTTGGTGTGCATCGCAACCTGCATTCAGCCAGGTGTTGCATCCCGCGTTGCCCAACTCGCCAGGCCACGCGCATTGGCAGCAACTGTGCGCCACGCCGAAAGCGCCTGAAGGCTTGGCGGCCGGTATCTTCAGTGTGGTGATGGACGAGCAACTGTCAACCCAGCAAGTGGATGCGTTTTGCGATGCCTTGCAGTTGTTCAAAATTGGTTATAGCTGGGGCGGTCCGATGAGCTTGGTGATGCCTTACCACATGGGGTCTAGCCGCACACGCTCGGTCGCCCATATGCAGCGTGGACGCGTGGTGCGGTTTTGCATTGGTTTGGAAGCTGTGGCTGATTTGCAAGCCGATATCGTGCAGGCTTTGCAGGCCGCAAAGCTGCCGCCTTCAACATCACGTGGATGAGAGCAGCGCCAGCGCCACCTTGCGCAAGCTCTCGGCATGGCGGCTCTCCGCCACACAGGCGGTGGCCTTGGCCTCTTGGGTGAAGTTGCGCACCATCGAGGCCGCATAGGTGGGGTCGTAGTGCAGCACCAGCAAGTCGCGCACCACGTGGTCAATTTGGCCGCTGTGAACCTGTGTTTTCCAAGCCTCCACCACGGCTTTGCCACGCAAAGCCACCAGGGCATCGAGGCGGTGGCAAAACAAATCGGGGTCATTCACAAAGAACGGGTAGTCTTCCATCAGCAAGGCCACGCGTTCATCTAGGCTGAGCTGCAACTCAAAACACGGGCTGTCGCGCATGGCATGCATCAGCGATTCGGGAATCGACAAATTGCCCACTTTGCGGCTTTCAGATTCCACAAACACAGGACGTGTCGGATCAAAACTGCGCAAGGCCTGCCAGATGAGCGTGTCAAAGTGTTTCTGACTCGGCTGTGGTTGGCCTGGAATGTGACCCAGCACCGAGCTCCGGTGTGAGGCCAGGTCTTCCAGGTCCAACACCTGCGCACCTTCTGCGGCCAAGGCGTGTAGCAAACGCGTTTTGCCCGATCCTGTGGGCCCCGAGATCACCTTGAATTGCAAGGGCGCCACACGTTGCGGCATGTCCGCCACCAAGGCCGCACGAAATGCTTTGTAGCCGCCCTCGATCAGGTTCACTTTGAAGCCAATTTGCCCCAGCACCATGGACAGCGAGCCACTGCGCTTACCGCCACGCCAACAGTAAATCAGCGGCTGCCAGTTTTTAGGCAGGTCCAACACCTCGCGTTGAATGTGGCGTGCAATGTTGGCAGCGACTAAAGCAGCGCCGTGTTTTTGCGCTTCGAAGGCGCCCACTTGTTTGTACATCGTGCCCACGAAGATGCGTTCTTCGTTGTTCAGCGATGGCCAATTCACGGCGCCGGGCAAGTGGTCCAGCGCATACTCGTTTTCGCTGCGCGCATCGATGAGGGTACTGAAACCACCGGGTGCACCGAGGGGAATGGCCATGCGCGCCATGGCGTCTTGCGCCGAGATGAAATGGACGCTCACGTTTTATAAATTCTTTTTAATTTCGGGCCACACATTCGCCAGCATGCGTGGATGGGCTTCGGCCTTGGGGTGGATGCGGTCAGGCTGAAACAGCGTGGCAGCCTCGGGCACATCGGCAATGCCTTTGAGAAAAAACGGGACCAAGCCCGTGCGGTGTTTCTTGGCCAAGTTGGCAAACATCACCGTGAACTTGGCGCTGTAGTCGGGGCCATAGTTGGGCGGTATTTGCATGCCCACCAACACCACGCGCGCGTTGACGGCACGGCAGGCTTGAATCATGGCTTCGAGGTTGTTTTGCGTGCTATCCAAATCCAAACCACGCAAGGCGTCGTTGCCCCCGAGTTCGATCACCACTTGAATGGGGCGCACTTGGTCCAACATGGCAGGCAGTCGCGAGCGGCCACCGGCGGTGGTGTCACCACTGACGCTGGCGTTGACCACGCGCACATCGGGTCGTTCGGTTTGCAGCTTTTCAGCCAACAGCGCCACCCAGCCTTTGCCGCGTGGAATGCCGTATTCCGCGCTCAGCGAATCGCCCAGCACCAAGATGGTGGCGGCAGGAACGGTACCGGTCGGTGGGGCCGAGCCGGGCGGCGGCACGTTGTTAGGCGCTTGGCCGCGGCGGCGGTGTGGCCCTGTGGAGGTGATTTCGCCTTCCATGCCTTGGCCGGTGGAGGTGATGACTTGTTGCTGTGCAGAGGCCGTGCTTGCGCCCAATGCCCCTAGCAACGCGGCGCTGAGTGCACCCAAGTTAAAGTCACGCCTGAACAACCCATTGCGCTTCATGACCACGCCTTCATTTGAAAAAACATCCACATCGCCTTTGATCGCTGTCTCGCATTTGTCGAAATCGGTGCAAGACGCCACCGGCAAGTTAGACATTCTCCGCGATATCGACTTCACTTTGGCGCCTCGGCAGTCCTTGGCCATTGTGGGGGCCTCGGGGTCGGGCAAGAGCACCTTGTTGTCCATCATGGCCGGCTTAGACACCCCCACGCAAGGCACGGTGTGGTTGGCAGGGGTGGACATGTTTGCGCTTGACGAAGACGCGCGCGCTGCATTGCGTGCGCGCCAAGTGGGCTTTGTGTTTCAGAACTTTCAGTTGCTGGGCAACATGACGGCGCTGGAAAACGTCATGCTGCCGCTGGAGCTGGCCGGTGTCGCCAACCCACGTGCCGCCGCCAAAGACATGTTGGTGCGCGTGGGCTTGGGCGAGCGCTTGGGACATTACCCCAAGGTGTTGTCGGGTGGCGAGCAACAACGTGTGGCCTTGGCCCGCGCCTTTGTGGTCAAGCCCGCTTTGCTGCTGGCCGACGAGCCCACAGGGAGCTTGGACCATGCGAGTGGCGAACGCATCATGGAATTGATGTTTGCGCTGAACCAAGAACTGGGCACCACCTTGGTCTTGGTGACGCACGATTTGAAGTTGGCAGCACGTTGCGACCGCGCCATCACCATCGAGGCAGGGCAGATCAAAGCCTAGGCAAGGGATAATCCGTCCCTATGTCTTCAGCCCCCAAAGTTCTCTTCGGTTTTCATGCCGTTGGCGTGCGCGTCAAAACAGCGCCGCAATCCATCATCGAAATTTATTTCGATCCCACCCGTCGCGATGCGCGCATGCGTCAATTCATCGAGCGCGCCACAGAAGCAGGTGTGCGTTTGATTGAAGCCGACGGTCCGCGTTTGGCCAAACTCTCGGGCGGCCATGGTCACCAAGGCGTGGCAGCACGGGTGAATGAAATCAAGCAAGTGCATTCGTTGGACGAGCTGCTGGAGGGGATTGAGCAAGTCGAGTCACCGCTGATTTTGGTGTTGGACGGTGTGACCGACCCACACAACTTGGGCGCGTGTTTGCGCGTGGCGGATGGCGCTGGTGCGCATGCGGTGATTGCCCCCAAAGACCATGCAGTGGGTATCAACGCCACGGTGGCCAAGGTGGCCAGCGGTGCGGCTGAGACGGTGCCGTATTTCATGGTGACCAACTTGGCGCGTACCTTGAATGAACTGAAGGAACGCAATATTTGGATCATCGGTACCAGTGACGATGCCCCCAAAACTTTGTACCAAGTGGACCTCAAAGGCCCAACCGCTTTGGTGCTGGGGGCCGAGGGCGATGGCATGCGTCAACTCACGCGCAAGACGTGTGACGAACTCATCAGCATTCCCATGTGTGGTGGGGTGGAGAGTTTGAATGTGTCGGTGGCGAGTGGCGTGTGTTTGTATGAGGCACGACGTCAGCGGACGGTTTCTTAATTTTTGACTGGGCTCGCTGTGGCCGCTCGATATTGGCCGCGCCTCATGCTGGGGTACCAGAAATCGTTGCGGCCAACACCGAGCAGCCACAGTCTGCGGCCTGCATTTTTTAGATGAGGCCCAAACCACCAAGTAACGCACCTGCGGCTAACAGCCACAACAGGTGCGTTTTTGTTTTCCACACGATGAGTGTGGTGGCGGCGGTCAATGCCCACAGGGGCCAATCACGCGCGGGGTTTTCGTGGCTGCCGGTGAGTAGCCAGCCGGTGGCGATGAGCAGGGCAATCACGATGGGGGCCATGCCAGATTTGAAGGCTTTGACAGCCAACATGTCGCGGTTGCGGTGGGCCCATTGCGTGGCTACGAAGGTGAGGGTGCAGGACGGAATCATGATGCCTACCATGGTGATGAGCACGCCCCACAACGCCAGCGCCACAGCGGGCCAACCTGCGGCCAAGCCGCCGCCTGCATTCAATCCCACGTTCCAGCCCATCAAGGCAATGAACATCACGTTGGGCCCGGGCGCCCCTTGCGCCAAGGCGATGGAGGAGGTGAACTGCGTGTCACTGAGCCAATGCGTTTCTTCCACCAAGTAGCGGTGAATGTCCGGGGCCGTGGTGATGGCGCCCCCCACGGCCAACAACGACAGTGAAATGAAGTGCAAAAACAGCGAACCCCAGTCCACCAGGGTCAAGGTGATGGACAGGTTCATGGCGCCATCTCCGTGCGTTGTTTGACGCAGTGCGCCGCCCATACGCTGGCCAGTGGGCCCAGTGTGAGCAACACCCAGGCCAAGGGCAAGCGCAGGATGCCGATGGCCACAAAGGTCACGCTGGCAATGCCAATGCAGGTCCAACGGCCCATGGGGTTGTTCTTCAGAGCGCCCATGAGCTTGATGCCAACGGCGGCAATCAACCCCGCAGAAACCGCGCCCATGCCACGCAACATGCCTTGCGCCAAGGGGGTGTCGGCAATGCCGGCCACCGCCGCGGCAATCAACAGCACGAGCACGGTGGGCGCTAGCAACAAGCCGCTGAGCGCGGCCAAGGCCCCGGCCAAGCCAAAGTGGCGGCCACCGATCATGAGGGAGAGGTTGACCACATTGGGGCCGGGCAAGATTTGGGCAACAGCCCAATCTTCGACAAACTCATCCAGCGTGAGCCATTGTTTTTTTTCGACCAACTCCCGTTGCACCACGGCCAGCACGCCGCCAAATCCTTGCATGGCGAGCCATGTGAAGGACACAAACAAATCGGTTTTGCTGTGCGGTGCGTGGGGTGCTGCGCTGTGCGACGCAGGCAGGGCGTCACTCATACGGTCAAGCCGCCCGCCACTTCGATGACTGTGCCGTTGATGTAGGCGGCTTCATCGCTGGCCAAGAAGGCATACACATTGGCAATGTCTTCGGGTTGGCCCATGCGTTTGAGGGGCACACGGTCTTTCATCTCTTGAATCACTTTTTCAGGAATGGTGGACAAGATGGGGGTTTCGATAAAACCAGGCGCGACCGCATTCACGCGAATGCCTTTGGGGCCTAACTCGCGGCTCCAAGTTTTGGTGAAACCAATCACGCCAAACTTGGTGGCGGCGTAGTTGGTCTGGCCGTAATTGCCGTAAATGCCCACCACCGACGATGCGTTCAAGATCACACCACTGCCTTGCGCCACCATGGCATCGGTGACGGCTTGGGCGCAATGGAACACGCCGCGCAAGTTCACATCAATCACGCGGTCGAACTGCTCCAACGTCATTTTTTGCAAGCGCGCATCTTGCGTGATGCCCGCGTTGTTGACCAACACATCGATGCGCCCGAATTGTTCGAGCACAGCTTTGACCGTGGCATCCACCATGTCGCGCTGGGTGACATCGACCACAAAACCCAGGGTCTGTGCCCCTGTGGCTTGGCATTGCGCCACCGCGGCATCGACAGCGGCTTGTTTGACATCGCACACGATGACGATGGCACCTTCGTTGGCAAATTTGAGCGCGGTCGCCAAGCCAATGCCTTGAGCGGCACCGGTGATGAGGCTGACTTTGCCGAGCAGGCGTTGGGCGGGTGTGGGGCTTGGGTTTTGCATAGGCTTGAGTGTAATCAGGTGCTGCCGCGCACCATCAATTCGTAGCCCACATCCACACTGTGTGTGGGCACCTCTTCGTGGCGCATCAAGGCCAACAGCATCTGTGAGGCCGCTTGACCGATGGCCGCACGGGGTGTGCGGATGGTGGTCAAGCCAGGGCCCACCAAATCACTGCCGGTGAGGTCGTTGAACCCGGCGATCGCGAGTTGTTGTGGCACTTTGATTTTCAAACGTTGCGCCGCCAACAAGGCGCCTTGGGCCAAGTCGTCGTTGCAAAAGAAGATGGCATCGATGTCGGGGTCATTCGCCAAAATTTGTTTCAACATCTCGCCACCCAAGGCCATGGAGGACGGCGACTTGTTGGTGTAGGTCAACGCTTTGTCATACAGCTTGGCGGCTTTGAGCGTTTTGCGCCATCCTTCTAGACGCTGCATGGTGCGGGGGTCGAGCTGGGCTGCGGCAAACGCAATGCGCTTGCGCCCACGTGCTAGCAAGTGTTGGGTCAATGTGATGGCCGCTTCTGTTTGCGAAAAACCCACGCTGTTGACCTCGGGGGAGGGTGCCAACTCCATCATGTGCACGCAGGGAATGCCACTTTGTTCAATCAAGCGACGGGCGGCTTCGCTGCGGTCGAGGCCCGTGACCAAGATGCCAGCAGGCCGGTGTTGCAATTGCTCGCGCAACAGTTGTTCTTCTTCGCGCGTGTCGTAGTGGGTGATGCCAATCAAGGTTTGGTAGCCCGCGTGGCGCAGCGTTTTTTGGATCGACTCCAACACGTCCACAAACAAGTTGTTCGACAACATGGGAATCAACACAGCCACGTGGTCGCTGTGTCGCGAGGCGAGGGCGCGCGCGGCGGGATCGGGGGTGTAGCCCAGCTGTTGGGCTGCGGCCTTGACGCGTTCGGTCAAATCAGCGGCCACCGCGCGCTCACCGCGTAACGCACGCGACACCGTGATCGGACTGACCTTGGCCAATTGCGCCACATCGGCCAGCGTGACGCGGCCTGTGGCGCGTGAACGGGTGGTTTTGCTTTTCATCGCGGCTTAGGGGTTTTTGCTAGGTTGAACGCATGGAAGTTTGTTTATGATAGCGCTATCCAAGAGCGAGTGATGTGATGGTTTTCACGCAGCGCTCTTTCATTTTTACCCAATGGGATAGCGCTATCCATAATTCAACCATGCAAGCTCTTGCTGAAATAACAGGTCCCGTTGTGATCATGGGCGTCGCGGGGTGCGGCAAGTCAAGCTTTGCCGCCGCGTTGTCGCAGACCTTGGGCTGGCAGCTGATTGAAGGGGACGAATACCACCCCCCCGAAAACGTGGCCAAGATGCGCGCAGGCATTCCACTGACGGACGAAGACCGTGCCGGGTGGTTGCAGGTGTTGGCAGAGGCCTTGGTGCAACGCGGCCCGCGCGCCGTGTTAACTTGCTCTGCATTGAAAAAGTCGTACCGCGACAGCTTGCGTCACGGCGTGCCCGATTTGCGCTTTGTGCATTTGGAGCTGACCCGCGAACAATCCATCGCGCGTGTCACTCAACGACCCGGACATTACTTTCAACCCACGTTGGTGGACAGCCAGTTTGCGGCGTTGGAAAAACCAGTCCACGAGGCGGGCGTGCTCACGGTTGATGCCACGCTGCCCATCGAAACCATCCAAGCGCAGGTGTGCGCTTGGTTACAAGTGAAGGAGTGTGTATGAGTACGAATGAGACCAACTCACGCAGCCAAGCGTTGGCGCAAGCCTTGATGGCCGTGTGCTTGGGCGTGATGGCGGTGGCCGTGTTTTTCAACGTGGTGTTGCGTTACGGCTTTGGCAGCGGCATTGCGGCCAGCGAAGAATTGTCACGTTTGCTGTTTGTGTGGATGGTCTTCATTGGCGCGACGGCTGCGTACCCTGCCGGTGAACACATGGCGTTCACCAGTTTTGTCGCCAGCTTGCGTCACCAACCTAAAACCATTCAAGCCCTGACGGTATTGATTCGCGTGTTGGTCGTGCTCAGTTGCGTCATGTTGGGTCGTGGTGCTTGGCAGCAAGTCGAGGTGGGCTTTAGCAGCAACTCGGTGGTGCTGGGTTATCCCAATTGGTTGTTGCCCTTGCCCGTGCTGCTGTCATCGCTCGCGATTGGCCTGATGGCGTGTAAAGAGTTGATTCAAAACAAACCGATGGACCTGGACCACGGCGTGGACGTGGAGTAAACAGCATGACACCAGAAGCACAAGCATTCATTGTTTTTTCGGCGGGCATGTTGTTGCTCATGGGCATTGGTCTGAACATGGCCTTTGCCTTGGTGCTGACCGGTGCTGGCATGGCCTGGGTGCTCGATTTTTGGGACACCCAATTGCTCGCGCAAAACTTGGTCGCAGGCGTGGACAGCTTCCCTTTGTTGGCCGTGCCATTTTTCATCTTGGCGGGTGAGTTGATGAACTCGGGCGGCATCAGCCGCCGCATCATCGACATGGCACAAGCCTGGGTGGGCCACATCCGTGGGGGCTTGGGTTTTGTCGCCATCGGCGCTGCGGTGCTCATGGCCAGCATGAGCGGCTCTGCCTTGGCAGACACCGCCGCTTTGGCCACTATTCTGTTGCCCATGATGAAACGTCAGGGCTACCCGATGCACACCTCGGCGGGCCTGATTGCCTCGGGCGGCATCATCGCCCCAATCATTCCGCCGTCCATGCCATTTGTGATTTATGGCGTGACCACCAATACATCGATCTCTACCTTGTTTTTGTCGGGCATCGTGCCCGGCCTGATCATGGGCGTTGGTTTGATCGTGGCGTGGAAGCTCCAGCTGCGCGACATGGATTTGCCCCAAGGCGAAAAGCTGCCGTTGATTGAACGTTTGCACGCGACACGCAAAGCCTTTTGGGCCATGTTGATGCCACTCATCATCATTGGCGGCATGAAGACCGGTATCTTCACGCCCACTGAAGCGGCGGTGGTGGCTGCGTTTTACGCGTTGGTCGTCGCTTTGGTGATTCACCGCGAAATGAAGCTGATTGAAATTCACCACGTCTTGGTGCGTGCGGCCAAAACCACGGCTGTGGTGATGTTCTTGTGCGCCGGCGCGCAAGTGGCCAGCTACATGATCACCTTGGCCGACTTGCCTACGGTGCTCACCGGCTGGTTAGGTCCCTTGGTTGAAAGCCCACGCGTGTTGATGGCGGTGATGATGGTCACCCTCGTGCTGATTGGCACCGCGCTTGACCTGACACCCACGATTTTGATTTTCGCGCCCGTGATGTTGCCCATCGCGGTGAAGGCTGGCATCGACCCCGTGTATTTCGGTTTGATGTTTGTGCTCAATGGCGCGATTGGTTTGATCACACCGCCGGTTGGCACTGTGCTCAATGTGGTGGCCGGTGTGGGGCGTTTGTCCATGCACCAAGTCATCAAAGGGGTGAACCCGTTTTTGGTGACTTACCTCATCATCTTG
>JBPCSU010000003.1:0-16373 GCA_051006815.1 Limnohabitans sp. | reverse complement strand
CGCTTGTTGCAACTCCTCAAGCTCGGCGTTGATGAAAATCCGAAAAGCCTGAAATGTGCGCGTTGCAGGGTCCTTGCCCGGCTCGCGGGTTTTGACCGTGTCAGCCACGAGCTGGGCCAGTTCAGCGGTGGATGTAGGCACGCCCCGTTCTTGTCGGCGAGCATCAATCGCCTTTGCAATCTGTAGAGCAAACCGTTCTTCGCCATATTCACGTATCACCTCCGCGATGTGTTGGACTTCTGCCTCGGCCAGCCACTCGGACACGCTCTGGCCACGCGTGGTGTCCATGCGCATGTCCAAGGGGCCATCGTTTCGAAAAGAAAAACCGCGTGCAGGGTTGTCGATTTGCGGGGAACTCACCCCCAAATCCATCAGCACGCCGTCGATGGAGCCCGCCGCCAACTCGCCCAAGTGCGTGAAGCCTTGGTGACGAATGGAGAAACGCGGGTCTTGAATGGTTTGCGCCTCGGCAATCGCGTCGAGGTCTTTGTCGAAGGCGATCAATCGCCCTTTGGGCGAAAGCTGCGACAAGATGCGTCGGGAATGCCCACCACGACCAAAGGTCGCGTCCACGTAGGTTCCGTCCGGCTGGATGTCGAGAGCGTCGACAGCTTCGCTTAAGAGGACGGTGGTGTGCTGCCATGGCGTGTCCACCGTCATCCTTTAAAAAGAGAATTCCTTGAACACGTCGGGCATCTCGCCCTGCATGGCTTGGGCTTCTTGCGCCTCGTAGGTCGCTTTGTCCCACAGTTCAAAGTGGTTGCCCATGCCGAGCAGCATGGTGTCTTTGCTGATGCCCGCTGCGGTGCGCAACTCGGGCGAGATGAGCACACGGCCGGTGCCATCCATCTCCACATCCATGGCATTGCCCAAGAAGATGCGTTTCCACCATTGCGCACTCATCGGCAACGAGGCAATGCGCTCACGGAACTTTTCCCATTCGGTGCGTGGAAAGACCATCAAGCAGCCATGCGGGTGACGTGTGATCGTCAGCTGCCCAGCCGCAGTCGCGCTCAAGACGTCGCGGTGCCGCGTGGGCACCGACAGACGACCTTTGGCGTCGAGACTCAGCGATGAAGCGCCTTGAAACACGTGAACAGCCCTTTTTCCTTGGCAAACAAAAACAAACAACCCGCAGCAAAAGCACCAAAGGCACTTTTCACCACTTAATTGCACTTATTTGCACTGTAGCAGGAAAATGTGTTCCGATCGTCTATTTTTGGATTTTTTTCAATGAAATCAATGACTTACGACGACTTCAGCAAGCAAATCCAAATCAAAAAATCGTTATAAATGAAGCACTTAGAGAGGGCTATAAAAGTGCCTTATGAAGATTAAATAGGCATAAAAAAAGCAGACTTTTCAGTCTGCTTTTTAGGAAATTTTGGCATTTAGCCATCAATCTCCAAACATACGCTGCTTAATTTCGCGTCGTTCTTGCGCTTCGAGCGACAAGCTGGCGGTTGGACGTGCCAACAAACGGCCGACACCGATGGCTTCACCGGTCTCGTCGCAATAGCCGTAGTCGCCGCTGTCGATGCGGTGAATCGATTGCTCAATCTTCTTGAGCAACTTGCGTTCGCGGTCGCGCGTGCGCAACTCCAACGCGTGCTCTTCTTCGATGGTGGCGCGATCCGCTGGATCGGGCACCACCACGGTGTCTTCGCGCAGGTGCTCGGTGGTTTCGCTGGCGTTGCTCAGCACTTCGTTTTTCAACTGCACGAGCTTGAGTCGGAAGAATGCCATTTGAATGTCATTCATGTACTCGCTGTCGGGCATGGCGATGACTTCAGCATCGGTCAGTTGGTCGGCCTTTTTGGTCTTCCAGTTGTTGGCGAGCTTGGCGTCTTTTTTAGGTATCACAGGAACAATGGTGGGGGCAGAGGGTGCCGTCATGGGCATGAAGCTGTTCTTGGCTGCGTTGGACGCAACCACTTGAGCTGGCGGGGGTGGCACCAAAGCGGCCATCTTGGCGGCTCTGGAGTTTTTCTTGTGCACCACAGGCGTGTAACCAGGAATGATGGGGGTCACATGCACCACAGGTGCAGGTGCCGCCACTGGTTTTTCAGCCTTGGTGGAAGCAGGTTTCGCAGCCTTCACGGCCGGTGCTTTGGGAGCGACGACAGGTTTGGCTGCTGGCTTGGTTGTTTTGGCAACCGGTTTTTTCACCGGCTGGGCTTGGGCTTTGGCAGGCGCTTTTGCGGGCGTTTTAGCTGGCGCCGTCGCTACTGGTTTGGCGACCACTTTGGCCTTGGGTTTGACCGCGGCTTTGGGGGTTACTTTTGGAGCGGCTTTTGTCGCGACTTTGGGCCCTGCTTTTTTCGGTGCGGGCTTGGCTGCTGGTTTCTTGACCGCCTTCACCGGGGCTTTGGCAGGCGACTTGGCGGGTGCTTTTTTAACGGCAGCTTTGGGCGCGGCAGCCTTTTTGGCCACAGCCTTCACGGGCGTGGCTTTTTTCGCAACAGGTTTAGCCGCTGGTTTCGCAGCAGGTTTGGCTGCGGCTTTGACAGGCTTCACCGGCTTCTTCACCGCGACAGGTTTTTTGACTGCTTTTTTGGCTGCAGCTTTGGGTGCCGCTGTCGGTTTGGCAGCTTTTTTAGCGGGAACCGCCTTCTTAGAGGCTGATTTGGTAGCTTTAGCGTTCACGGTGTGTCTCCTCGCCGCCCCTGGCCGCACGATGGTGTGCGTCGAGGTTGCGTCCGTCGCTTCTTCGCCTTTGACAGCAGAACGAAGCCGGGCCGCAACCTTGTGACGCGTCAAAGAGGATGGCGCGTCACGCCTTTGGTCTGGCGCGCGGGATTGTAGCCACAAACCCCACATGCTCCCCGCTAAATTCAAAAGCGAGGGTTTGCTCATACCAAGGACTGCTCAAGGCCTTGCACCAAGATGTCTTTGGGCAAGTCGATGCCGATGAACACCATCTTGCTTTCACGCACTTCGCCCGGCGCCCAATCGGGGCCCAAATCGCTGCCCATCAACTGGTGCACGCCCTGGAAAATCACCTTCTTCTCGGTGCCTTTCATGTTCAACACGCCTTTGTAGCGCAGCATCTTGGGGCCATAGATGTTGACGATGGCACCCAAAAAGTCTTCCAACTTGGCGGGGTCAAACTGGCGCTTGGATTTGTAGACAAAGCTCTTCACGTCATCGTCATGGTGGTGATGGTGACCGTGGTTGCAGTGTTCATCGTGCACATGGTCATGGTCGCAATGCGCGTGGTCATCATGGCCGTGGTCATGTTTGTGCGAGGGGTGGTCGCAGTGCTCATCATGGTGATGGTGGTGATCGTCGTCCGACAAGAAATCGGGATCAATGTCCAACTTGGCATTCAGGTTGAAGCCGCGCAGGTCAAACACCTCTTTCAAGGCCACTTCACCAAAGTGCGCCACTTTTTGTGGCGCACGGGGGTTCATGTGCTTCAGGCGGTGTTGCAACGCATCCAACTCCGCAGGCGACACCAAATCGGCCTTGCTGATGAAGATTTGATCGGCAAAGCCCACCTGGCGACGCGCTTCTTGGCGGTCGTTCAACTGCTGAGCGGCATGTTTGGCATCGACCAAGGTCAAGATCGAGTCAAGCAAAAAGCTCTCGGCGATTTCGTCGTCCATGAAAAAAGTTTGTGCCACAGGGCCGGGGTCGGCCAAGCCGGTGGTCTCGATGACCACACGTTCAAAGTCGAGCAGGCCTTTGCGTTTTTTAGCCGCCAACAGCTGCAAGGTGGTGCGCAAGTCTTCACGGATCGAACAGCAGACGCAGCCGTTGTTCATTTGAATGATTTGCTCGTTGGTGTCGGACACCAAAATTTCGTTGTCGATGTTTTCTTCACCAAACTCGTTCTCGATGATGGCGATTTTTTGACCGTGCGCTTCGGTCAACACGCGCTTGAGCAACGTGGTTTTGCCGGAGCCTAAAAAACCGGTCAGGATGGTGGCGGGGATCAACATGAGAGAGCCTTGTGAAACAACTGAATTAACCCGATATTGTGGCCGAGCTGGCTTTTTCAACCAGATCAGCCGCTTTGATGACCACCAAACCCTTCAGGTATTCACCTTCGGGAAAAGTCAGCGTCATCGGATGGTCGGGCGCACCTTGCATGCGTTCGCTGATGTAGCCGTCACACGGGGCATCGATGCCCGCGGAAGCGACAATTTTGTGGAACAAGTCAGCGCTGATGCCGCCTGAGCAGCTGTAGGTGAACAGCACACCACCAGGTTCCAAAATTTTGAAAGCCAAGCGGTTGATGTCTTTGTAGGCACGCGCGGCGCGATCGGCATGTGCCGCCGACGGCGCAAATTTGGGTGGATCGAGCACGATGGCATCGAAGGTGCGACCCTGCTTGTGAAACTCGCGCAGCGAAGCGTTCACATCGGCATCCATCATGGTGGTGCGGGCGGCGTCAAAGTCATTCAACGCCACGTTGGCTTTGGCCAACTCAATCGCGGGGCCAGATGAGTCGATCGACGTCACATGCGCTGCACCGCCCGCCAAGGCGGCCACGGTGAACCCACCGGTGTAGCAATAGCAGTTGAGCACACGCTGGAATTGCAAGCGTTTGGCGTAATCGGCAAACTTCTTTCGGCTGTCGCGCTGGTCCAAATAAAACCCTGTTTTGTGGCCCTCGGCCACATCGAGTGACAACTGCCAATCGTGTTCACGCAACACCACGCCCGTCGCCCCCTCGCCGCGCAGCCAACCCGTGACTTCGGGCAAGCCTTCGAGCTTGCGCACGTTGGAATCTGAACGTTCGTAGAGTTGGGTTAAACCGGTTTGCGCCAACAATGCATCGGCGATCACGTTCTTCCAGCGCTCGGTGCCACACGACAAAAACGACGCCACCAAGATGTCGTCATAACGGTCCACGATCAGGCCGGGCAAGCCGTCGGACTCGCCATGCACCAGGCGCACACCATTGCTTTGAATGTCAAACCGGCTGCGTGCCGCGATGGCACGCGCAATGGCGGCTTGAAAGAATGCCGCATCGATGCGTTGCGCCTCATCAAAACTCCAGATGCGTGCGCGAATCTTGGACGCCGGGCTGAACGAAGCCCATCCTAAAAACTTCCCATCGTGGGCTTCCACGCGCACGGTCTCGCCGGCATCCCCACCGCCTTTGGCGATGGCGCTGTCAAAAATCCATGGGTGGCGACGCAGCGCGGAGCGCTCTTTGCCTTCTCTGAGTTTGATGGTTTTCATTTGGCGATTGTCGTCGCCCTTGCGTGCTACTTCTTGCGCGCCCGCGGATGCGCTGCGTCATACGCTTGCGCCAAATGCTGAAAGTCCAAACGCGTGTACACCTGCGTGGTGGTGATGTTGGCGTGGCCCAACAACTCTTGCACCCCGCGCAAATCTTGACTCGACTGCAACACATGACTGGCAAACGAATGGCGCAGCATGTGCGGATGCACCGGCGTGGACAAGCCGGCTTTCAAACTGCGTTGGCGCAAGCGCTGCCAAATGGCTTGCGCCGTCAAGCGCGTGCCATGGCGGCCGATGAACAACGCCGCTTGCTCGGCAGTCGCGGGTGTCAACCCTTGCGCACGCACCGCACACCAGGCTTGCAACGCGCCCAGCGCTTTGCCGCCCACAGGCACACTGCGGCGCTTGCTGCCTTTGCCGAGCACATGGGCTTCACCGGCCTGCACGTCAACCCAACCTTTGGCGTGGACACCGGCTTGCACGTCCAAGCCCACCAACTCGCCGACACGCAAGCCACAGCCGTACAGCAGCTCCACCAACGCGGCATCGCGGCATTCCAACCAAGGGTCGGTCACGTCAGGCGCTGCTTGGTACTCGGCCAGTTGCACCGCGTCGTCCACGCTCAAGGCTTTGGGCAGGGGCTTGGGGGCTTTGGGCGCGCGCACGTCTTGCACAGGGTTGCTGCTGACCAACCCTTCACGGCCCAGCCACACATAAAAGCCACGCCACCCCGACAAGATGAGTGCAATGCCGCGACCACTACGCCCCCCGCTGTGCATCTGCGCCACCCAACGCCGAATGTGGGTGCTTTGCACGCCCTCAAGCGACACGTTGGCTTGCGCCGCGTAGTCGGTGAGTTTTTGCAGATCGAGGGCGTAAAGCGCCAGCGTGCGCTCGGCCAAACGCTTTTCAAAGCGAACGTGGTCGAGGTAGCGGTCGACCAGGCTCATGCGTGCTTAACGCAGGTGTGACAACGCCGCGCTGGCCAAGTCACCCATGCGTTCGATGATGGTGGTGCCCATGCCCTCGTAGTAACGCTGGGGGTCGGGCGAGGCCAACACCAACAAACCGATCACCGGTTGTTCGGCGGCCGTTTGTGGCGTGTCTTCGGGGCGTGTGGCGCGCAGGGCAATGAAAGCCACCGATTGCACAGCCGCGGGATCGGGCAACCACTGCACCGCGTCGAAGTTGTTGTTCACACCCACATACGGCGTGGTCAAGGTGGCCGCGAAGTCTTTGATCGGGTCGATCACGCTTTGTGCAAACGGCTCGATCTTGAACGACTCGCTCACCCCCCAGACCTTGATGGCCACTTGCGGCACCATGAAATCGTGCTGAATGTGGTCAGCAATGGTGCTGGGCAAATCGCGTGCGTTGGTGGTCATCAACAAGGTTTTGACCCAGCGTTGCATGCGCTCAATCAACACTTCGTTTTCGGTGCCGTGGCGCATCATGTCCATCATGCGCAGCTCGAGTGCGCGAATTTTTTCGCGCATCATTTCGGCTTGGCGCTCTTGCAAACTCACCGCACGGTGGCTGTGTGGGCTGGTCAATTTGACGGCTGAAAGCAGCTCGGCATGACGCTCAAAAAAGTCGGGCGTGTTGACCAAGAAGTTGGCAATGTCGTCTTCGGTGATGGGGTTCATAGCTGCATGTGTCATAGGGTGTCCGGAAGGGTGATCTCGCCTTGAAAAACAGTGGTGGCAGGGCCTGTCATGCGCACGGGGGCGTCACCGCCCGGCCATTCGATGGTGAGTGTGCCGCCGTGGGTTTGCACGGTCACGCCTGCGTCCAACAGACCCCAGCGGATGCCGGTGACCACGGCCGCACAAGCACCCGTGCCACAAGCCAAGGTCTCGCCCGCGCCACGCTCAAACACGCGCAAACGCACCGCGCCGCGGTTGAGCACTTGCATAAAGCCCGCGTTCACACGCTTGGGGAAAGCGGGATGGTGTTCAATCAAGGGGCCTTGTGCCAGCACGGGGGCGGTGTCGACATCGGCCACCACTTGCACCGCGTGGGGGTTGCCCATGGACACCACGCCCACTTGCACGGCGTCGCCGTTGTTCAGCGCGAGTTGCCACGTGGTGTCGTTCACCGCCTGGGCGTGTGCAGCTGCAAACGGCACTTGGGGCAGATCAAACACGGGGGCGCCCATGTCCACCGTCACTTGGCCATCGGGCATTTCTTGCAGTGTGATCACGCCGCCGTGCACTTTGACGCGCACCGTGGTTTTGTCGGTCAGCCCTTGTTCGCGCACAAAGCGCACAAAGCAGCGCGAGCCGTTGCCGCATTGCTCAACCTCGCCGCCGTCGGCGTTGTGGATGACGTATTCAAAATCCACATCCGGCTGCGGCGCAGGACGCACAGTCAAGATTTGGTCGGCGCCCACGCCAAAGTGGCGATCGGCCAGAAAACGGTAGTGGGCGGGCGTGAGGTTCAAGCGCTGGGTGGTCTCGTCCAAGACCACAAAGTCGTTGCCTGCGCCCTGCATTTTGGTGAAGCGAATTCGCATCCCCCGATTATCGGGCACGCCGCTGTCGCTGACTCGTCAGGTGTTGGCGACGCTTGCACGTATGCTGGGCGCTACTTTCAACAACCGCGACACACACATGCGTATTCCTGCCTGGACTCCCGAACAAAAACGTCAACCACAAGATTTGATCGACGCCATCTTGGCGCGCCGTGGTGGTGAGCTCATCAACCTAGACCGCGCCTTGCTCTGGAGCGAACCCGTCGCACGCGGTTGGAACGTGTATTTGAAAAACGTGCGCACGGGTTTGCCCACCAGTCGCAAGCTGTGCGAGCTGGGCATTTGCACCGTGGCGCTGCTGACGGGCGCCACCTATGAATACCACCACCACGCCCCCGACTTTTTAACAGCCGGCGGCACCCAAGCCGAGCTCGACGCGCTGAACCGTGTGGTGCAAGGCGACGCGCGCCAGCCCGTGACCGATGCGGCGTTGAGCGACACCGAACGCTTGGTGGTGCAATACGCCGCGCAAATGACGCGCGACGTGAAGGTGGACGACGCTTTGTTTGCCGCGCTGCAAGCGCGCTTCACCACCACGGAACTGGTGGAGCTCACCACCGCAATCGCCACCTACAACATGGTGGCGCGCTTCTTGGTCGCCTTGCAGATCACCCCCGAAGGGGAGCCACCGCGTTAAGCCAACATGTTTAGTCGGCTTTGATGTTGTTGTCCTTCACCACTTTGGACCACACATCCATTTGTTTGTCGATGAAGGTGGTGGCTTGCGCCACGCTACCACCCGACACATCAATGCCTTGGGCATCGAGCTTTTTGGCCACCTCTGGGTTCTTCAGCACTTTGTTGAGTTCGTCGTTCATGCGCTTGACGATCTCGGGAGGTGTTTTGGCTGACGCCATCACGGCCCACCATGCAGGTGCATCAAACCCGGGGTAACCGTTTTCAGCAATCGTGGGCACGTTGGGCAAGTCGGCTGCACGCTTGGTGGTGGTCACGGCCAAGGGGCGCATACGACCGCTGTCGATGTGAGGTTTGGTGAGGAACACCGTGCCAATTGACAACGGCACGTGGCCGGCAATCGCATCGCTCATCAGCGGGCCGCCGCCTTTGTAGGGCACATGCGTCCACTCCACGCGCGCATCTTTGGCCAACAACGCCATGGCCAAATGGCCCAAGCTGCCATTGCCAATCGAACCAAAGCTCACGTTCTTCTTGGCTTTGGCTGCGGCGACCACGTCGGCAAAGGTTTTGTATTCCGAGTTCACATGCGTTGCCAACACCATGGGTGAGGTGCCGACCAGCACCAAAGGCACCAGGTCTTTCTTGCTGTCAAACGGCATGTTGGGGTTCAAGCTGGGGTTGACGCCGTGGGTGTCAAACACCACCGCAAAGGTGTAGCCATCGGCGGGGGCTTGCACCACGGCGGCGGTGCCAATCACGCCCGACGCGCCACCGCGGTTTTCCACAATCACCGTTTGGCCCAACTGCTGTTGCAAAGGCTGCGCAATGATGCGCGCCACTTGGTCCACCGACCCGCCTGGCGGGAACACGGCCACCAACTTGATGGGTTGCTTGCTAGGCCACGCTTGGGCACTCGCCAGCTGTGGCACGGCCAGCGCGGTGAAGGCGAGCACACAGCCCAATGCGGATTGAAAAACACGTCGTTTCATGGCGGGTAACTCCTTGGTTTTTGTCTTGGGCGAAATTATTTCTCGACCATGCCCTGCACACGCTGTGGCTTTTACGCAAGGGTTAATACGAGTAAAACGCGCTGACCTGCACAACTCTTCATAATGTGTCCATGGTTCGCTCTACCCAACTCCTCCACCCACCCCACACCCCCACACGCTTGCTGTCTGCCGCCACCGTGCTGTTGCTGCGCGACGGCCCACAAGGACTGGAGGTGTTGATGACCCGCCGCGCCATGACGGCCAGCTTTGCGCCCGGCGCCTATGTGTTCCCTGGCGGCGGCATTGATGCCGCCGATGCGGCCGCCCATGCCCATGCCAAACGCCGTGCCACACAAAGCGACACACACCTGACCCCAGCCATTGCCGCCATTCGCGAAAGCTTTGAAGAACTCGGCATCTTGTTGGCGCGTCACCCCAACGGCCAAATGGCCAGTGCCGACGACATCGCGGCGCTGGACCGCAAAGCACCTGCTGAAGTCTTTGCCACGCAGTGCGCTGCGCGCGGTCTGACCCTGGCCGCCGATGAGGTGTTTGTGTTGGCCCACTGGATCACCGACCGGGATTTGCCACGTCGGTTTGATGTGCCTTTTTTGGTCGCCCGCATGCCCGATGCACAAACGCCAGTGGCCGATGAAAAAGAACAGTTCGAACCCGTGTGGGTGCGCCCAGCGGATGCACTGCAGCGCCATGCCGAAGGCAACTTTTTCATCATCTTTCCCACCATCAAAACGCTCGAACGCTTGCAGCGCTACACGTCGGTCGATCAGGTGCTGGCTGATTGCGCCAGCGAACACCCCTGGTTTACCAGCTGCCCGCGTGCAGGTTGGCTGGGCGGCAAAGAAGCCCGCTACATGGAGCACGAAGAACCGTTTGGTGAACTCGCCCTCACCTGCCCCGATGGGCAAATGCTGCACCACCTCGACTGGGTGACCGACCAACCCGTGCTGCTGTTGAAAAACGTGCAACGCCTCACCGCGCCCAACCCCGGCGTGATGACGGGCCCCGGCACCAACAGCTATTTGATTGGTGACCCAGACACTGGCTACGCCGCCATCGACCCCGGTCCGGCCGACCTTGAACACATCGACCGTCTGTGGCGCGCTGCAGGCGGCAACATTCGCTACATCGTCTGCACCCACTCGCACCACGACCACTCACCCGGCGCAGCCCCCTTGCAAGCCTTGTGCGCGCAGCATGGCCACAAGCCACCCATCTTGGGCTTGGCCTCACACCCCACCGCGCGTGCGGCCAGCGCTTTCACACCCGACCGTGAGTTGAGTGATGGCGAAAGCCTGGTGCTGCAAGGCAACGGCAGCACCCACACCTTGCGCGTGGTGCACACCCCCGGCCATGCAGCCAACCACCTGTGCTTGGTGCTAGAAGAAGATGGGTTGCTGCTGAGTGGTGACCACGTGCTCAACGGCAGCACCACCGTGATTGACCCGCCAGACGGCAACATGAACGACTACTTGAACTCGCTCGACAAGTTGTTGGCGGCCTGCGAACAAGACCGCATTGAGTTCATCCTGCCCGCCCATGGCCACGTACTGGGCAACCTGTGGGACGCGCCGCACGACGCACGCGCCTGCATTGAACACCTCAAAGCGCACCGCCTGAAACGCGAAGCCAAAATTTTGGGGGTCATGCAACGCCACCCCGAAGGCAGCATGGACGACTGGGTCAAGCTGGCTTATGACGACGTGCCTCCACGCTTGTGGCCCGTGGCGATGCGCTCGCTGTTGGCGCATGTGGAGCGCATCCAGATGGGGGCGATGTAGTTGATTCCTTGCAATCGGCCTGTCGGATTTCAACTGGCATGGCCTTTGCATAACACTGGCATCGATCCGTTTTCAGGAGAAAACCTCATGTCAAAAAAATACACATCTGGCGCCACCCATGCGCCCATCACCTTGAATGAGCTGATTCAAGCCGCTCAAGTCTTGGAAAACGAAGGCAAATACCAAGAAGCCACCGAGATGTATCGCCAATGGCTGACACACAGTCGCGATGCGCACAAACACTTGGCTTGGTTCAACTACGGTTGGTTGCTACAAAAGCAAAACAAAGTGCACGAAGCATCGACCGCCTACGAAAAGTTGGCAGACGACTACGCACACTACTTGTCCAACCAAGCCTTGTCCGCTTAAGACATCCGTGTCATTTTTTCGTCGGCGAGAAAAGTGTGAAGCTCGCCGATACGCCGGATTCTGTGCGCGCGGGTTGCCCCGCGCGTGACCGTCATTAATCTGGGCCGAGGGTCACCCACTCGGCTCGGTGCTACCTACCCGCCAACTCAGCGAACCGCCTCAACGTTGGCCTACTTGGTATTGCTGCGCGTAGAGATTGCCCGTTTCACCCGAACTGAATCGGCTCGTCTCTGTTGCTCTGATCCTCACCTCACGGTGGAGAGGTGTTACCTCTTACGCTGTTCTACGCAGTCCGGACGTTCCTCCAGTGCCTGGTTTCCCAGATTGCACCAGCGACGGCCTAGCGAGCTTCACGGCGTGATTATCGGCGGATAATCTGAGCACTCAAACATGCTCTGCCCGATCACCACGGGCCTTTCGCCATGATTCGACTCTCCGAACTCAAACTCCCGCTCTCTGCCGTCCCTGTTGAAGAACGACGTGCAGCCGATGCCCCTGCCGAAACCGAGGCAGACCGCCAACTTCCCCCACATCCCCTCGATGCCTTGCGCGTCTTAGCGGCAGAAGCCTTGGGCATTTCGCCTGCGGCCATTGCCACGCTAGAAGTATTCAAGCGCAGTTTTGACGCACGCAAACAAAACTTGTTAGTGGTCTACATCGTCGACCTCGCTTTGGTCGACCCGTCGCAAGAAGCGGTGTTGCTGACCAAGCATGCGAAGAACTCCCACATCCAAGCCACGCCCGACATGGCGTGGCACGCACCAGCCCATGCGCCTGGCGACTGGGGTGTGCATGACGGCGAGCGCCCCGTGGTGGTGGGCTTCGGCCCCTGCGGCATGTTTGCGGCCTTGGTGTTGGCTCAAATGGGGTTCAAGCCCATCGTGCTCGAACGCGGTACCACCGTGCGTCAACGGACCAAAGACACCTGGGGCCTGTGGCGCAAAAAAATATTGAACACCGAGAGCAACGTGCAGTTCGGCGAAGGCGGTGCGGGCACCTTCAGCGACGGCAAGCTCTACAGCCAGATCAAAGACCCGCGCCACTTGGGCCGCAAGGTGATGCAGGAGTTTGTGAACTTCGGTGCGCCCGAAGAAATTTTGTTCACCGCCCACCCGCACATCGGCACCTTCAAACTGGTGAAAGTGGTGGAAGGCTTGCGCGAAGAAATCATCCGCTTGGGCGGTGAGGTGCGCTTTGAACAACGCGTGGTCGATGTGATTGATGAAAACACAGCAAGCGATGGGGCATCGCACAGAGCCCTTCAAGCCCTGCGCGTTCACAACCACGCCACCGACGAGACCTACACCCTCCCCGCACGCCACGTGGTGATGGCGTTGGGCCACAGCGCGCGCGACACCTTCACCATGCTGCACCGCCACGCCGTGGCGATGGAAGCCAAACCGTTCTCAGTGGGCGTGCGCATCGAACACCCGCAAGGCGTGATTGACCGCGCGCGTTGGGGCCAACACGCAGGCCACCCGCTGTTGGGGGCGGCCGATTACAAGCTGGTGCACCACGCCGAGAACGGTCGCGCCGTCTACAGCTTTTGCATGTGTCCGGGCGGCACGGTGGTGGCGGCCACCAGCGAAGCCGGACGCGTGGTGACCAACGGCATGAGCCAATACTCGCGTGCCGAACGCAATGCCAACGCTGGCATCGTGGTGGGCATTGACCCAAGCGACTACCCCACGGACCCTGCTGCATTTGAAGCCGAGCTCGGCCAAGAACTGGGCAACGCCGTGCGTCACTCCACCCACGACGCGCCTGGCGGTTACCACCCACTGGCAGGTTTGGTGTTGCAACGCCAACTCGAAGCCCACGCCTACACCTTGGGCGGCAGCAGCTACGAAGCGCCCGCGCAGTTGGTGGGCGACTTTATTGCCGACCGTGCCTCCACTGCCTTGGGCACAGTCGAACCGTCGTACAAACCGGGCGTGAAGATGGTCAGCCTCAACACCGCATTGCCCGACTACGCCATCACCGCCATGCGCCAAGCACTGCCTGTGTTTGGCCGCAAGATCAAAGGCTTCGACATGCACGACGCGGTGCTGACCGGGGTCGAAACCCGCACCTCGTCGCCCCTGCGCATCGCACGCGATGACGACACCCTGCAAAGCCCCACACTCGCAGGCTTGTATCCTGCGGGTGAAGGCTCAGGCTATGCTGGCGGCATTTTGTCAGCCGGGGTAGACGGCATCAAAGTCGGCGAAGCCGTCGCCCAGCAACTCATTTCAACCAGGAGACACGCATGAAAGCGAACAACGTTTTAGACACCATTGGTCACACGCCACACATCCGAATCAACCGCTTGTTTGGTCAATCGCATCAGGTGTGGATCAAGTCGGAGCGCACCAACCCCGGCGGCTCCATCAAAGACCGCATCGCGTTGGCCATGGTGGAAGCGGCAGAAAAATCGGGCGCACTCAAAGCTGGTGGCACGATAATCGAACCCACCTCGGGCAACACCGGCGTGGGCTTGGCCATGGTGGCGGCGGTGAAAGGTTACAAACTGGTACTGGTCATGCCCGACAGCATGAGCATCGAGCGTCGTCGCTTGATGTTGGCCTACGGCGCCACCTTTGATTTGACGCCACGCGAAAAAGGCATGAAGGGCGCCATCGCCCGCGCCGAAGAACTGGCCGCACAAACGCCTGGCGCGTGGATTCCGCAGCAATTTGAAAACCCTGCCAACATCGACGTGCACACACGCACCACCGCGCAAGAAATCATCGCTGACTTTCCCGATGGCGTGGACGTGCTCATCACCGGCGTGGGCACGGGCGGGCACTTAACAGGCACCGCCAAGGTGTTGAAAGCCAAGTGGCCGAAGCTCAAGGTGTATGCCGTGGAGCCCGCCGCCTCGCCCGTCATCTCAGGCGGTGCGCCCGCACCGCACCCCATCCAAGGCATTGGTGCGGGCTTTATCCCCAAGAACTTAGACACCGCGTTGCTCGACGGCGTGATTCAAGTCGAAGTCGATGCCGCGCGTGAAATGGGCCGTCGCAGCGCCTGTGAAGAAGGTTTGTTGGTGGGCATTTCGTCTGGTGCCACTTTGGCTGCGATTGCACAAAAACTACCCGAGATCGCTGCCGGCGCCACCGTGCTCGGCTTTAACTACGACACGGGTGAGCGTTATTTGTCTGTGGACGGCTACTTGCCGGTTTGATCATGTCCCAACGCACCCTCCACCTTCACCGCGTTTTAAAAACGTCCCCTGACAAGGTCTATCGCGCTTTCCTAGAAGGCGGCGCTTTGGCCAAGTGGCTGCCGCCCTACGGCTTCACTTGCACCGTGCATCACCTGGACGCACAAGTGGGTGGCACGTTCCGCATGTCGTTCCACAACTTCGGCAATGGCCACGGCCATTCGTTTGGCGGTGAGTACCTGGAACTGGTACCGAATGAACGCATTCGCTACAACGACAAGTTTGACGATGCCAACTTGCCAGGGACCATGGAGGTCACGGTTTCACTGAAACCCGTGATGTGCGGCACGGAGTTGAACGTCACCCAAGCTGGCATTCCAGATGTGATTCCTTTGGAGATGTGCTACTTGGGATGGCAAGAATCGTTGGAACAATTGGCCAAGCTGGTGGAGCCAGATATTCCGGGCTAAGCACGCAGCAACCTGTCCAAATCGGTCAACTCGGCCCGCGCTTCTTTGGCCAGCTGCGCTTGCTCTTTGAGCCAGCGCTTGAGCTCGGCTTCGTTTTGGATACGACGCAAATCGCGCGCTAACGTGTCTACTTCGTGCTCTTTGTCACGCAACTGAATGGCCAGTGCGCGCGCCAAACTTTCGGCACTGATGTGGTCGAGCTCGTTCACACCCAAGTAGTGACGGATTTCAAACTCGGCTTGTGCTTCGTCTTCTTCTAACGCGTCAATTTGTTCTTTGAGTAGCAAGCACATGGCGTTGAGTTTGTCATCCGCAATGCGGCTCAAACTGGCGCTGTCGATTTGCGCGATCTGCATTTGCAACTTCAGCAGCTCGGACAAATTTTTACGGTCGTAAGCGGCATTGACCTCGCTCATCAACGCGGTCTTGCGCAAGCGTTCGGCTTCATCGGGCTCGCGGTCGGGGTGCAAGGCGCTGGCCAGTTGGCGGTACACCGTGCGCAGCGCGGTGTTGGCATCCATTTTTTGCTGCGCGTCTTTGAGCTGACGTGCGGCTGGTTTTTTCTTGGCCTTCTTGGCTTGGCGCTTGTCTTCGAGGCGTTGTTGTTGCTCGCGGTATTGACGCAAGCCAGCTTCAAACACAGCCTCGGCGGTGTACAAGTCATCGGCACCGTGCAAAGGTTTGCCAAACAAATCTTGAAACACGGCTTTGGCATGTTCAGCGCCCGCGCGTGCTTCTTCCGCCAAAGCCTGTGCATCTTCTTCGCTGTGGTGCTGGTTGAACACGGCTTGCACTTGGGCATCGTTCTTGTGTGTCAAGGCTTCACATAGCGCGAGGATGATTTGTGTGGCACTGCGTCGGTGTGTGGCGGTGAGTTCGGCTTGGTGCAAACGCGCGTCTAGAAACAATAACAAATTTTTGCGCGTCACATCCTCTTGCTGCTGCAAAGCAGCCATGGCGCTCAAGTGGCTGCTGCGATGCTTTGTCGACAACGCTTCCAGCGTCTCGATGGATTCAGACAGCTGCGACACACGCGCCAACAAGGTATTGAAACGTTTTTGTGCCGGTGTGAGTTCAGCGGCTGGTTGAATGGCAACGGTCGCCACCGCTTGCGCAGGGGCGACCGTCCAAGGAGATTGAGGCGCGTTCAAAAATCAGCGCGCCGCTTGCAACGCTGCAATGCGCTCTTCCAACGGGGGGTGTGAGGCAAACAATTTACCCAAACCACCGGTG
>JBPCSU010000002.1:0-8457 GCA_051006815.1 Limnohabitans sp. | reverse complement strand
CAGCTGACCATGCGTACGTTCCACATCGGTGGTGCGGCGTCGCGTGCGGCTGTGGCTTCTAGCGTGGAAGCCAAGTCGAATGGTGTGATTGGTTTCAACTCCACCATGCGCTATGTGTCCAACACCAAGAACGAGTTGGTGGTGATTTCTCGCTCAGGCGAAATCATCATCCACGACGAGCACGGCCGTGAGCGCGAGCGTCACAAAGTGCCGTATGGTGCGATTCTGTCGGTCAAGCCTGACCAAGCCATCAAGGCAGGCGTCATATTGGCGAACTGGGATCCATTGACGCGACCCATCATCACGGAATTCGCCGGTAAGGTGCATTTCGAGAACGTGGAAGAAGGCCTCACCGTGGCCAAGCAAGTGGACGAAGTCACGGGCTTGTCTACCTTGGTGGTGATTGACCCCAAGCGTCGCGGCTCGACCAAAGTGGTTCGCCCACAGGTCAAGTTGATCGATGCTTCTGGCAAAGAAGTCAAGATCCCTGGTACCGACCATGCGGTGACGATTGGCTTCCAAATCGGCGCGTTGATTCAAGTGCGCGACGGCCAAGATGTGGGCCCAGGCGAAGTCTTGGCACGTATCCCTGTGGAAGGTCAAAAGACCCGCGACATTACCGGCGGTTTGCCACGTGTGGCCGAACTGTTCGAAGCCCGCTCACCCAAAGACAAGGGCATGTTGGCCGAGATGACGGGTACCGTGTCGTTTGGTAAAGAAACCAAAGGCAAGGTGCGTTTGCAGATCACGGACCCAGAAGGCAAAGTGTGGGACGAACTCATTCCTAAAGAGAAGAACATCTTGGTCCACGAAGGCCAAGTGGTCAACAAAGGCGAGAGCGTGGTGGACGGCCCAGCCGATCCACAAGACATCTTGCGTTTGCTCGGTATGGAAGAACTGGCGCGCTACATCGTCGACGAAGTGCAAGACGTTTACCGTTTGCAAGGCGTGAAGATCAACGACAAACACATTGAAGTCATCGTGCGTCAAATGTTGCGTCGTGTGGTGGTGGAAAGCGTGGGCGACTCCAACTACATCGCTGGCGAACAAGTGGAGCGTTCTGAGATCCTTAACACCAACGAAGCCTTGCTCAAGGATGGCAAAGTGCCCGCCACGTACACCAACTTGTTGTTGGGTATCACGAAGGCTTCTTTGTCGACCGACTCGTTCATCTCTGCGGCTTCTTTCCAAGAAACCACACGTGTGTTGACCGAAGCGGCCATCATGGGCAAGCGCGACGAGTTGCGCGGCTTGAAGGAAAACGTCATCGTCGGTCGCCTGATTCCTGCAGGTACTGGCTTGGCGTATCACAAAGCTCGCAAAGTCAAAGACGCGATGGACGATGCCGAGCGTCGCGCCATTGCCGAAGCCGAAGCCGCTGAATTGGCTGGTGGTTCTTCTGACGAAGAAACACAAGTCGATCACGGCGCTGGCGAAGAAGCGTAAAGCGACCCCCTCAAGAAAGGCCCGCAAGGGCCTTTCTTGTTCATAGGGGTAGGCGTTGAAGACACAAGGAGCTCAACATGTTTGATGCGTGGTCGTTTTGGCTGTTCATGGCCGTCATGGTGTTCTGGAGCGTGGGCGCCTACCGCCGTTTGGTGGGCTTGCGCGCGGCGGTGAATCGCCAGTTCGCTGTGCTCGAAGAACTCATGCTGCGCTACCAAGCCTTGGTGCAAGAAGCCACCACGGCAGCGGTGACTGCCCCGTCGGGCTGGCAAACCGCGGTGTCGCCTGAGCTCGGGGCGAGCCACTGGACGCGCTTGCAGGTGGCGGCCAACTTGTCGGCCATGGCTTTGGCGCGCATGCAAGAGCATCCGTTAGATCCGTCGTCGTCCATCGCTTTGGTGGCCACCAGCCGTGACTTGCAAGATGCGTGGGAAGCCCTCACGCATCCCGATGTGTATTACGTCTCGGTGCCCGCTGAATTGACCCAGCGTTGGGCAGAGTTGGGCATCGCTATTCAACCTGATTTGCAACGTTTCAACCAAACCATCGTCAACTACAACGAGGCGATTGACATGTTTCCTGCCACCTTGATGGCGCGCGTGTTCAAGTTCAAGCCCGGACGCATTTTGGAATGAGCGACCCGCACAACACGTCCGTGCCGCTGTGGCAGCAGTTGCAGGCGGTGGCGCAAGCGTTGGCGCAGGTGCGTCGTGGGGTTTCAGGCACGGCTGCGGTCGATGCGGTCCCCGCCGCATTACGTCCGGGCGTGCAAGCGCTGTTGTTTCAAGTGCTGCGACAGTTGGGCCGTGCACAAGCTTTGCGCGCGCAGCTGGCCTCGCGCACCCCAGCACCGTTACCCGATGCGCTGCTGTGCACCGCCTTGGCCTTGGCGTGGGACCCCGCACAGGCACCGTACGAACCGTACACCTTGGTCAATCAAGCGGTAGAAGCAGCGAAGAAGAACCGCAATCTGCAAGCGCAAGCCAATTTTTTGAACGCGTGTTTGCGTCGCTTCTTGCGTGAGCGCGATGCCTTGGTGGCCGCCACCGATGCCGATGGGCAAGCCCAGTGGAACCACCCTGTTTGGTGGGTCAAGCGCTTGCAGCAAGACCACCCTGCACACTGGCAAGATATTTTGCGGGCCAACAACCAAGCGGCCCCGATGACGCTGCGTGTGAACACCCAGCGCGTCTCCCGCGATGCGTTGCAGGCGCAATGGGCCCAGCAAGGGTTGATGGCACAGCCGGTTGGCCAACAAGGCTTGGTGCTGGCACATGCGCTACCTGTGCGCGATATTCCAGGGTTTGCTGAAGGTCTGTGCTCGGTGCAAGACGCTGCAGCGCAATGTGCAGCGCAGCTGTTGCTAGACGGCATGGACACCTCTGCGCCCCTGCGTATCTTGGATGCCTGCGCGGCGCCCGGTGGCAAAACAGCGCACTTGCTCGAGTTGTTGAACGAACAGGCCGAGGTCACGGCGTTGGACATCGACCCCCAGCGCTGCGAGCGCATTGCGCAAAACCTGCAGCGCATTGGACGCACGGCCCATGTGGTGGCTGCCGATGCGGCGCAAACCAAGACTTGGTGGGACGGGCGCCAGTTTGATGCCATCTTGTTGGATGCCCCGTGTACCGCTTCGGGCATCGTGCGGCGCCATCCCGATGTGCGCTGGTTGCGTCGAGAGACCGATGTGGCGCAGCTCGCCAAAATTCAAAAAAACCTGCTCAAACAACTCTGGCCGCTGGTACGCCCGGGCGGACGATTGCTGTACTGCACCTGCTCGGTCTTCAAGGCGGAGGGGGAGCAGCAGGTCAAAGCGTTTGTTGAACACAACACCGATGCCGATTTACGGCCGTCTTTGGGGCATTTAAGACCCCAAAGTGGGTCAGGTACGGGTGTGCTCGCCGACAATCTGTCGGGTGATAACGATGGTTTCTATTACGCACTGCTGGAAAAACGACTGGCGTCTTGAGTCGCACTTAACGCGCGCCTTCAAGCGCGGCCGTTCGCTGTGCGTTTGTCTTGTGGCCGTCCTGCTTTGGCTGAACGTGTCCCCCGCGCAGGCAGATACGCCAGTGACTTTGCAAGGGCTCAAGATGGAGCGCCAAGAGGGCGCGTTGACCCTCTCGGCCGATTGGCAATTTGACTTGCCCAATGTCTTGGAAGATGCACTGATCAAAGGGATCACCCTCTACTTTGTGACCGAAGTCGATGTGCGCCAAGAGCGTTGGTATTTCTACAACCAGCGTGTGGCACATGCCGAGCGCCATGTGCGTTTGTTTTATCAGCCGCTGACGCGGCGGTGGCGCGTCAACATTTCTCCGCAGCCCTTTTCAGCGAGCGGCTTGGGGATGAACATCGGGCAGAGCTACGAAACGGCGGAGGAAGCATTCAACGCCGTGCGTCGCATCACCCCGTGGCGCGTGGCCAATTTAAGTGACATCAATTGGGATGCCAAACCGACAGTCACCCTCAATTTCAAATTGGATTTGACGCAGCTGCCCCGTCCTTTGCAAATCGGTGCGGCAGGCCACAGTGACTGGAACATTGCGTTCAGCAAAACACAGCGCTTGGAGTTGGCGCCATGATCGACATCGCTGAGAAGCCCGGACGTTTGTCCGGTTTTCAACTGCGCTGGTTGTTGGTAGTGAGCGCAGCGGTGGTGTTGGGTTTGGGTTTGGTGTTGCTGTTTTTGCTGACGCAAGCCGCCGACAACCGAGAACTCTACGAGCGTAACTACCGTCAGCTGTTTATTTTGAATGTCGTGGTGGCCTCATTGCTGATGGCTGTCATTGGGTGGTTGGCTGTGCGTTTGGTGTTGCGCTTGCACCAAGGCAAATTCGGTAGCCGCTTGCTGTTGAAAATTGCCGCCACCTTTGCGTTGGTGGGCTTCTTGCCGGGCTTGCTGATTTACAGCGTGTCATACCAGTTCGTGTCGCGCTCCATTGAAAGTTGGTTTGACGTGAAGGTCGAAGGTGCGCTGGATGCGGGTTTGAGCTTGGGTCGGACCACCTTCGACACCCTGGCCAACGACCTCGGGCAAAAAACCCGCGCAGCCAGCGCACACATCAACGACTTGCCAGATGCCTCCGTGGGCGTGGCCCTTGATCGCATGAAAGACCAGTTGGGTGCGGATGATGTGATCTTGTGGAGCACCTCGGGTCAAGCAGTGGCCAGCGCGGGTGAGTCACGCTACAAGATCAACCCCGAACGTCCTTCATCGACGCAGTTGCGTCAACTCAAAACACAAAGTGTGGTGACGGTGATCGATGGCTTGGATGATGCAGCCGCGCAAGGCACTTCGCAAGCGCGGGTACGTGCGTTGGTTCAAGTGGCCCCCTCGGGTTTGGGTCTGTTGATTGAGCCGCGCATTTTGCAAGTGAGCAAGACCATTCCGCCCACCTTGGTCAGCAATGCATTGGCGGTGGAAGTGGCTTACCGCGAATACCAAGAGCGGGCGTTGGGGCGCGAGGGTTTGCGCAGCATGTACATCGGTACGCTGACACTGAGTTTGTTTTTGGCGGTGTTCGGTGCGGTGTTGCTGGCGGTGCTGCTGGGTAACCAGTTGGCGCGCCCGTTATTGATGTTGGCAGAAGGTGTGCGTGATGTGGCGGCGGGGGACTTGAGTCCGAAACCCGCGCTGCAAGGACGCGATGAACTGGGGGGCTTGACCCGTTCGTTTGCAGAGATGACGCAGCAATTGGCCGATGCCCGTGCTGCCGTGGATCGAAGCATGTTGCAGGTGCACACCTCGCGCGCCAATTTGCAAACCATTCTCGACAACCTCACGGCGGGCGTGATTGTGTTGACTGACCAAGGCATCATCAAATCCTCCAACCCAGGGGCGACGCGCATTTTGCGTGTGCCATTGGCCGCGTGGGAAGGCCGTGCACTCGAAGACATTGAAGGTCTGGTGGAATTTGCGCAGCATGTGCAACGCGAGTTTCAAGGCTTCTTGGGTGAACGCAGTCAGCATGGCTTGGACCATTGGCAGCAATCGTTTGAGTTGCATGCCACGGCCATCAGCCCCGCGGTTCAGTTGACCGACGACACACAACAACACATCACGTTGCTGGCGCGTGGCGCGGTGTTGCCCAACAACGCACGCTTGGTGGTGTTTGACGATATTTCTGAAATGGTTTCGGCCCAGCGCGCCCAAGCCTGGGGTGAGGTGGCGCGCAGGTTGGCGCATGAAATTAAAAATCCGCTGACCCCCATTCAGCTGTCGGCTGAGCGGCTGGAGATGAAACTCTCTGGCAAGTTGCAAGAGCCAGAGCAGCAGATTTTGAATAAGTCGGTCAAGACCATCGTGGATCAAGTGGATGCGATGAAGCGCTTGGTCAATGAATTCCGCGACTATGCGCGCTTGCCTGTGGCCGAACTCAAACCGCTTGACCTGAATGCCTTGGTGCAAGACGTGATGCAACTTTATGGCGCAGAAACTGCCGCAGTCCCTGTGCATGCGGTGTTAGATGAAGCCTGCCCCCTGATTCAGGGCGATGCCCAGCAACTGCGCCAAGTGGTGCACAACCTGTTGCAAAACGCGCAGGATGCGACCGAGGGGCAAGCCCACCCCTTGGTGTCGATTGCCACGCAATGGGTGCCTACATCTGGCCGTGTGCGTTTGGTGGTGCGTGACAACGGCCCAGGATTTCCTCTCAAAATTTTGAACCGTGCGTTTGAACCATATGTCACTACCAAAGCGCGAGGCACGGGCTTGGGCTTGGCCGTGGTGAAGAAAATTGCCGACGAACATTCGGCGCGCGTCGATCTCAAAAACCGTGGATTAGAGGGGCGCGTGATTGGGGCGCAAGTGTCGTTATCATTCCAAGTTGCAGAATCGCAACAAGATTTGCTTATTTAATTCAACGAGACAAATTTAGACATGGCAAACATTTTGGTGGTGGATGACGAATTGGGCATTCGGGACCTCTTGTTTGAGATCTTGAATGACGAAGGTCACGCTGTAGAGGTGGCAGAAAACGCCGCCCAGGCTCGTCTTGCGCGTCAAGCAGCACGACCCGATTTGGTCTTGCTCGATATTTGGATGCCCGACACCGATGGCGTGACGTTGCTCAAAGAGTGGGCAGGTGCAGGGTTGTTGAACATGCCGGTCATCATGATGAGCGGTCATGCCACCATTGACACGGCGGTTGAAGCCACGCGCATTGGCGCACAGGCGTTCTTAGAGAAACCCATCACCTTACAAAAGTTGCTCAAAGCCGTAGAGCAAGGGTTGGCGCGTAAACCACCGGCTGTGTCTGCCTCCAAAGTCACTGTCGCAAGTGGTGCCAAAGAAGCGCCCGCTGCGTTTGTGGCGCCGCAAGCCGTAGTGCTTCCGCCCACGCACCAAAGCTTTGATTTAGAGCAGCCCTTGCGTGAAGCGCGTGATGCGTTTGAGCGCGCTTATTTTGAATACCACTTGGCTCAAGAGAACGGTTCGATGACCCGTGTCGCTGACAAAACGGGGCTGGAGCGCACCCATTTGTACCGCAAGCTCAAGCAGCTGGGGGTTGATTTGTCCAAGGCTAAGCGCGCGGCCTAAACGGGGATTGGGGTTTAGTGCCCCTCGGATTGCGCCCGTTGCCGAATGAGGTTGACCAATTGCGTGTGAGTAGCGAGCCAGCGCAATGCCAGAGCCCCTAAGATGGCGCCATTCAAATCGCCAATCACCATATAGGCTACTTGGTTGGGATTCACAATTTGTGTCGGGTCAAACGTTGTCCAGAGCAAGTGGTGCAGCAACGCATTCAGCAGTGCATAGAGAAGGCACAGTTGCAGCAGGTCGCTGAGCTTGGTCAACGACAGCTGGCGTTGTTGCAATACGCGCATGGCCAGCACGGCCAAGCCGGCCACACTGGCGGAAACGCCAACGTTGCACAGCGCTATGACGAAGCTGTCTTGCGTCCAAAAACACAACAGAAGACCACCCAATGCGGTGCCTAAGGTGCCCCACACGAGGCCCAAGACCAAAACATTCATCAGTCGCAAGAAGCTGGGGAGGTACAAGAAATTGATGTGGTCTGAAATCTCAATCGACTTCATCAGAAAGCCGTTGAGCAAATGCACGGCGCAATAGGCAATACCCGCCACAACGACCAGCGCAGGCATGGTGAATCGCGATGAATGAAGGGTGTTAAAGATCATGCCTAAGAGAAACGTTCGTCATGCTGCAGATTTTACGAAAATGTTATTCCAACAGGCATTTAGTAAGAAACACCCCTCTGAGAGTGCTACAATGGCAGTCTCGGCCCGGTAGCTCAGTTGGTAGAGCAGCGGATTGAAAATCCGCGTGTCGGCAGTTCGATTCTGCCCCAGGCCACCAAACAAAAAAGCCTCAGTGTTTGCACTGAGGCTTTTTTTATTTGTTGTATTTGCTCACTTATTCGCAGCACTTTCCGCCGATGCAGCGCTGGCACGTTGCGCAAACTCAGCGCGCAGGGCTTTGAGTTTTTCGCGCGGGTCTTCTTTGACGGTGGCTTTGTCCAAGCCCATTTCAGCGATGAAGCGGCTGGGCTGCGCGGCAATCATTTCGCGGCCTTTTTTGCGCTTGCGTGTCCAGCTCACCGCCAGTGTGCGCTGCGCACGGGTGATGCCCACGTACATCAAGCGACGTTCTTCTTGTAGACGCACCGCAATGTTTTCGTTGGTGTGTTCGTTGCCAGGTTCGTCGTCCAAACGGAAGGGCAACATGCCTTCGGTCACGCCCACCAACATGACGTGTGGCCACTCCAAACCTTTCGATGCATGCAGGGTGGAGAGCGTGACCACGTTTTGGTCTTTCTCGCGCTCGGTGAGGGTGGACAGCAAGGCAATGGTTTGTGCCACTTCCAGCAAGTTTTTGGCTTCGTTTCCGGTGGTCACGCCGGCGGTGTCGTCAATTTGGCCACCGCAGCGTTGCGCCATCCAGTCGCAAAACTCCATCACGTTGGTCCACTTGGAGGCTGCGAGCTTTTCGCTTTCTTCTGCGTCGTAGAGGTGTTTTTCGTAGCCAATGTCTTTGAGCCAATCGGT
>JBPCSU010000001.1:0-2836 GCA_051006815.1 Limnohabitans sp. | reverse complement strand
CACCGCGTCAAGCAGCTGGAGCAGTTGCTGGGCGTCAAGTTGTTTGGCCGCGCGGATTTTTCGCTCACCACCGAAGGCAGCGAATACCTGGCCCACGTGCGCGAAGGCTTGTCTATTTTGGAGCGCTTCCCCGGCAAAGACGGCAGCGCCACGCCCGGCAAACGCAAACTGCGTTTGGCCGTCACCCCCACCTTTGCGCGCTCTATTCTGATGCCGCGCCTGCGCCAATTCACCGATGCGTATCCCGAGATTGACCTCACCCTACAAGTGAGCATCCCGCTGCTGGACGTGGTGGCCGAAGACGCCGACCTGACCATCCGCTTTGGCACGGGTCGCTACGCCGATGTGGAACACCTGTGCGTGATGAAAGACGACGTGACGCCATTGGCCTCGCCCGCCTACATCCGCGAACACGGCCCATTTGAAACCCCCGAAGACTTGGCGGACGCCACCTTGCTGCGCAGCCCCCTGGAGCCTTGGCGCACTTGGTTTGCCGCGCACGACTTGGATTGGCCCGAACCGATTGACGGCTCCAGCTTCAACGACATTGGCCTGATGTGCGACGCCGCTGCACAAGGGCTGGGGGTAGGGCTGGTGCGCTTGAAACTGGGCGCCCCTTGGCTGGAGAACGGCACCTTGGTGCGCATCTTCCCGCGCCAAGTGCCCAGCCCACACGGGCATTACCTGTGCTGGCGCACCGGTGCCATGGACCGTTGGGAATGCGCGGCTTTTGCCGAATGGCTGCAAAAGGCCGTGCCTTAAATTCGCTTCACGGGTGGGTGTAACTTTCTTCACACGCCTGCCGTTGCTTTTGCCTTAAAGTGAGCGGCATGAACGCACCACTCACCCCCGATCAGCACAGCACACTGGCCCGCGCCGAGCGGCAACGCCAAGTGGTTCAGGCCTTGTTGCAGGTGTTGCCCGCACACGCCTTGCTCTACACCACCGAAGACACCGTGCCTTACGAGTGCGACGGCCTCACCGCTTACCGCGCACGTCCCATGTGCGTGGCCTTGCCTGAGACGGTGGGCGAAGTGCAAGCCGTGCTCAAGACCTGCCACGCGTTGAACGTGCCCGTGGTGGCACGCGGCGCGGGTACCGGCCTGTCGGGTGGCGCCATGCCACACACCGAGGGAGTGACGCTGTCACTGGCCAAGTTCAACCAAATTCTCAACATCGACGCGACGGCCCGAACCGCCGTGGTGCAGTGTGGCGTGCGCAACCTCGCTATCAGTGAAGCGGTGTCGCAGTACGGCTTGTATTACGCGCCCGATCCGTCCAGCCAAATTGCTTGCACCATCGGTGGCAATGTGGCCGAGAACTCGGGTGGCGTGCATTGTTTGAAATACGGACTGACCGTGCACAACGTGCTCAAGGTGAAAGGCTTCACGATCGAAGGGGAACCTGTGGAGTTCGGCAGCGAGGCGCTCGACACCCCGGGCCTCGACTTGCTACCGGTGATCGTGGGCAGCGAAGGCATGCTGGCCATCACCACCGAAGTCACGGTCAAGCTGGTGCCCAAGCCACAACTGGCGCGCTGCATCATGGCCAGCTTTGACGACGTGCGCAAAGCCGGCGACGCGGTGGCGGCGGTGATTGCCGCAGGCATCATCCCTGCGGGTTTAGAAATGATGGACGGTCCTATGACCGCCGCTGTGGAAGACTTTGTGCATGCCGACTACGACCTGAACGCCGCGGCAATTTTGCTGTGCGAGAGCGATGGCACACCGGAAGAAGTGGAAGAAGAAATTGGTCGCATGAGCGATGTGCTGCGCGGTTGTGGCGCCACCGCCATCACCGTGAGCCGCGACGAAGCCCAACGCATGAAGTTTTGGAGCGGTCGCAAAAATGCGTTCCCGGCCTCAGGCCGCATCAGCCCCGACTACATGTGCATGGACAGCACCATTCCACGCAAACGCTTGGCGGACATTCTGCAAGCCATCTCGGAGATGGAAAAGAAATACCAACTGCGCTGTCTGAACGTGTTTCATGCAGGCGATGGCAACTTGCATCCGCTGATTTTGTTTGATGCCAACGACCCCGATCAGCTGCACCGCTGCGAGCAATTTGGCGCCGACATTTTGGAAACCAGCGTGGCCATGGGTGGCACCGTCACGGGCGAACACGGGGTGGGCATTGAGAAGGTGAACAGCATGTGCGTGCAGTTCAGCGCCGAAGAAAACGAGCAAATGTTTGGCGTCAAGCGCGCCTTCGATCCCAAGGGTTTGCTCAATCCCGGCAAGGTCATTCCCACCCTGCACCGCTGCGCCGAGTACGGCAAGATGTTGGTACGCGCAGGGCAAATCAAACACCCCGATTTGCCGCGTTTCTAAGGGGCAACTGAACGACGGTGCCGCTGCTTTTAAGTGGCGTAGGTGCGGCCACCAAAAATGGCTGTCCCCACCCGCACCATCGTGCTGCCCGCGTGAATGGCAGCCTCTAAATCACCCGTCATGCCCATCGACAAGGTGTCGAACTGCGGCAGGTTCAATGCACGCTTCACCGCATCAAACAACGCATGCGCTTGGGCATGCACAGCCACTTGGTGCGCAAAACCTTCCACCGGATCGGGAATGGTCATCAGCCCGCGCAACACGAGTCGTGGCAGCTGCGCCACCTCTTGCGCCAGCGCCAACACCTCCGTAGGCGCCACACCCGACTTGGTTTCGCCCCCATCGATGTTCACTTGCAAGCACACCTGCAGCGGAGGCAAATGTGCAGGACGCTGGTCGTTCAGACGTTGCGCAATTTTGAGGCGGTCCACCGTGTGTGCCCAGTCGAAATGCTCAGCCACCAGCTTGGTTTTGTTGCTCTGCATCGGCCCAATGCAATGCCA